>SFLS01000037.1 GCA_004554485.1 Oscillospiraceae bacterium
CCCTTTCCCGCTGCGGCACGATGAAGGACGGCTTCTTTTTGCGGGCGGAGAGCTTTTACAACGCGGCGAGCTATATCGACCGGGTGTACGAGGGAGAGATAGAAACCGCCCCCTACGGAGGACGCTCGCTGCACAGACAGTCCCACGGGGAGAGTTTCCTGAGCCTGATCCAGAACCGGTTTACCGGCGGCGGGCTGTACCTGTTGGACGAGCCGGAGGCGGCGCTTTCCCCCATGCGGCAGCTGACGCTGATGGCAGAGATGGGCGCGCTGGTGCGGAAGGGGGCGCAGTTTATTCTGGCGACCCATTCCCCGCTGCTGATGGCCTATCCCGACGCGACGGTGTACCTGCTCTCCGGGGAGGGAATCCACCCGGTGGATTATACCCAGACCGAGCACTATCAGGTGACGAAGGCCTTTTTGGAGAATCCGCGGCGGATGCTGAAAATACTGCTGGAATAACGAAAAAGATCCCCCGGAGGGGATCTTTTTATGGTTGCCGGCAAATTACCTGGCGTACAGGATACCGATGAGAGCGTTGAGCCAGCGGGCGGGCAGGATCTTGGTGAGAAAAACGGCGCACCGGTAGCCGAAGCCTATGGTATACAGCGGCTTGCGGCAGCTTTTCAGCGCGACTTTGGCGATGAACCGTCCGGCGACCTCCGGCTCCATGCCGCCTTGCTCATCCTTTTCCATGCCGGCCACGCTGCGTCTGATGCGGCCGTTATAAATCTCGTCGCCGACGGCGCTTTTCTGCCGGGCGGCGGTAAAGCCGGTTTTGATATCGCCGGGCATGACGGCGGACACCGTGATACCGAACGGAGCGACCTCGTTGGCCAGCGCCATGGTGTAGGCGTTGACGGCGGCCTTGCCGGCGGAGTAATAGGTCTGGAACGGGATGGGAACGGGCGCCGCCACCGAACTGAGGTTGACGATGCGCCCCGCGCCCTGTTGGCGCATCAGCGGCAGAACGGTCCGGTTCATCCGCACCATGCCGAAGAAGTTGACATCGAACAGCCGCTGGGCGTCCGCCGTTTCGGTGAACTCCACCGCGCCGGAAATGCCGAAGCCGGCATTGTTGATGAGGATATCGATGCGGCCGCACTCCGCCATGACCCGCTCGACGGCGGCGGCGACCTGGGCTTCATCGGTGATATCGCAGCGCAGGTGGGTGATGCCGGGAACGTCGCTGTCACGGCGGCTCAGCTCGTAGACGCGGCAGCCGGCTTCCCGCAGCGCGGCCGCGGTGCAAAGCCCGATGCCGGAGCTGCCGCCGGTAATGATCGCAACCTTGTTCATTCTTTCTCCCCCAATACCTGTCCGATGATTTCGACCGCTTCATCGATGAGCGGCTCGGTGAGGGTGGCCATGTAGCTGGTGCGCAGCAGACACTCCGCGGGGGGTGTGGCCGGGGGCAACACCGGATTGACATAAACGCCGGCATCGTAGAGCTGACGGGCGGCGGTAAGGGTGTTTTCCACCGTGTAGGTATACAGCGGGATAATGGGAGTGGTGGATTCGATGATTCTGACCCGTTTGGCCCGCAGACCGCGGCGGGCATAGGCGGACAGGGACAGCAGCCGGTCAACGATCTCCGGGTGGGCCTCCAGATAGCGCAGCGCCGCCAGCGCCGTAGCGCAGGAAGCAGGGGGAATGGAGGCGGAGAAGATGAAGGGACGGGAGGCGTGGCGGACATATTCCGCGACCTCCGCCGAGGAGGCCATGTAGCCTCCCAGGCTGGCGAGGGATTTGCTGAAGGTGCCCATGTAAAGATCAACCTCGTCCTCCAGCCCGAAATGATTGGCGGTGCCGCGGCCGCCTTCGCCCAGGACGCCCAGCCCATGGGCGTCATCCACCATGGTGCGTGCGCCGTATTGCTTGGCCAGCCGCACGATCTCCGGCAGGTTGGCGATATCGCCGCCCATGCTGAACACGCCGTCGGTGACGATCAGGCAGCCGGCGCCCTCCGGCACCTTTTGCAGCTGCCGCTCCAGATCCGCCATATCGGCGTGGTCATAACGCAGCATCCGGCCGTAGCTGAGCTTGCAGCCATCATAGATGCTGGCGTGGTTTTCCTTATCGCAGATGACGTAATCCCCGCGGCCGACCAGCGCGCTGATGATGCCCAGATTGGACTGAAAGCCGGTGGAGAAGGTGACCACGGCCTCCTTATGCAGGAATTTGGCCAGCTCCGCCTCCAGCTCCAGGTGCATTTCCAGCGTGCCGTTGAGAAAGCGGGAGCCGGAGCAGCCGGTGCCGTATTTTTCGAGGGCCCGGATGCCGGCTTCGACGACCTCCGGACAGGTGGTCAGCCCCAGATAGTTGTTGGAGCCCAGCATAATGCGCCGTTTGCCCTCCATGATGACCTCGGGCGCCTGGCGGCTTTCCAGTGCGTGGAAATAGGGGTAGATCCCCTTTTCTTTGAGTTCGCCGGCCAGCGAGGGCTTGCGGCATTTTTCAAACAGATCAATCATTGGGTCATATCCTCCTCTTGTTCCAGTGCGGTAATAAAGGCATCCAGCACGGTGGCGGTGGTATCCAGCTGCTCCGGGCTGAAATGCCGGGTGAGCTGCTGCAGAAGCCGGGTAAACTTTCCGGGGGCCTCCAGCGTCTGCTGAATGTATTGAGGCCCCACCTGCAGACGGCATTCCCGGCGGTCGCGGGGAGAGGGCAGCTTTTCCACCGCGCCCTTTGCAACCAGCTCGTTGACGCGATAGGTCGCGCTGGGCTGGGAGATGCCCATAGTGCCGGCAAACTGCGAAAGGGTGGGGTGCTCCAGCAGATAAATGACATCCACGGCAAAGGCGTCGGCAGCCGACAGCTTTTCGGTACGGCGCAGCAGCCGCCGATAGCTGACAAGACGCAGTCGCCGGTACAGCCGGAAAAACCGGTCTTCCAATTTCAAGACGGTCCCTCCTTTGCGTTACATAAAATTTTTTATATAAATTTTTCAATGCAATTATACGCCGCCGGGCGCAGCAGGTCAAGTTAATTTTGTATAAAATCCCCCCGCAAAGGAAACCTTTGCGGGGGGACATTTCAGGAGGAGATGAAAATATCTTAGGAAAGCAGAATGCGGTCGTTGGCAAATTCTTCGGCGGTGGAAAGGGTGAAAGCGTGCAGCAGGTCATCTACCGTCAGGCGCTTTTTTTCCTCGCCGCTGATATCCAGTACGATCTTTCCCGCATTCATCATAATCAGGCGGTTGCCGTGGGCGATGGCGTCCTTCATGTTGTGGGTCACCATCAGGGTGGTGAGGCGGCCTTCTTCCACAAAGCGGTCGGAAAGCGCCAGTACCTTGGCGGCGGTTTTGGGATCCAGCGCCGCGGTATGCTCATCCAGCAGCAGCAGCCGGGGGCGCTTCATGGTCGCCATCAGCAGGGTAAGCGCCTGCCGCTGCCCGCCGGAAAGCAGGCCGACCTTGGAGGAAAGACGCTCCTCCAGCCCCAGGTCCAGTTCGGCAAGAAGCCGGCGGAACTCCTCCCGGTCGGCGGCGGAGATGGACCACTTTAATCCGCGGCGTTCCCCGCGCCGAGCGGCCAGCGCCAGATTTTCCTCGATCCACATATCGGCGGCGGTCCCCATCATCGGGTCCTGAAACACGCGGCCGAGAAAGCGGGCGCGTTTCTGCTCCGGCAGCAGGGTGATATCCTCGCCGTCGATGGTGATGCTGCCGCTATCCACCGGGAAGGTGCCGGCAATGGTATTCAGCAGGGTGGATTTGCCTGCCCCGTTGCCGCCGATGACAGTGACGAAATCGCCGTCCTTCAGCGTGAGGGAGACGTCATCCAGCGCAACCTTTTGGTTGACGGTGCCGGCATGGAAGGTCTTGCGGATATTTTGCAGGATCAGCATAGGGGGGCACCTCCTTTGGCGGGATGACGGGCGGCCCATTTCTTTTTGAGATGCGGTGCGGACAGGAACACGGTAACCACCACGGCGGAGAACAGCTTAAGATCGCTGGTGGAAAGCCCGGCCCAGATGACCACCGCCAAAATGGCATAGTAGACAACGCCGCCCAACGCGGTGGTAGCCAGCCGCAGGGCAAAATTTTCGCGCCGGCCCAGCAGAGCGCCGCCGATGACCACAGCGGCAAGGCCGATGACGATGGCGCCGCGGCCCATGTTGATATCGGCGTTGCCCTGGTACTGTGCCAGCAGAGCGCCGGAGAGGCCTACCAATGCGTTGGAGAGCATCAGCCCCAGGACCTTCATGCGGTTGGTGGAGATGCCCTGCGCCCGTGCCATGTGCTCATTGTTGCCGGTGGCCCGGATAGCGCAGCCCAGCTGGGTGCCGAAGAACCAGTACAGTACGATGACCAGCACCACTACAAACAGGCCGCTGACAAGGATGGCGCGGGGGATCTGGGCGCTGGTGAGCAGCAGGTCGTACTGGGTCCGGCTGATGGTTAGGTTGCTTTTGCCCATGATGTGCATGTTGATGGAGTAGAGGGCAAGCTGGGTAAGAATACCGGAAAGAATGGCAGGAATGCCCAGAACGGTATGCAGCAGCCCGGTGCAGAGACCGGCCAGAGCGCCCGCCAGCATCGCGAAAACCAGCGAGAGCAGGGGATCCATGCCGCCGATGATGCAGATGGCGGCAACCGCGCCGCCGGTGCAGAGACTGTTATCTACCGTAAGGTCGGCGTAATCCAGTATTTTATAGGTAATGGCAACGCCGATCGCCATGATTCCCCAGATAAGCCCCTGGGCCAGGGCGCCGGGCAGCGAGTAAAGCAACGTGATCGGATTATTCATGGGAAGACCTCTTCGTTAAGATTACTTCAGCGATTCGGGAATGGTGATCCCGAGCTGAGCAGCGTTCTCCTCGTTGATTACGAGAGTAAGACGGGAGGTATCGAAGAAGAAGATGGGGGTGGTGGCGGGATCGGCGCCATTGACCAGGATATTATAGGCCTGCTCGCCGGCGGCGCGGCCCATCTCGTAGTAGCTGATGGCGTAGGTGGCCAGGAAGCCGTTATTGCACATACCGTCTTCGCCGCAGATTACGGGCTTGCCCGCCGGTGTGGTGATGTTGCTCATGGTGGGGACGTTATCGGCAATGAGGTTATCGGTCGGCTCGTAGAACGCGTCCACCTCGTTGCAGGCGGCGGTGACGACGGTCTGGATCTCGTTGGAATCGGCGACCGAGTAGATCTTGACGGTGTAGCCCTCCGCCTCAAAGGCGGCCTTGGCCTCCTCGGCCTGAATGGCAGAGTTCTCTTCGCCGGAATTGATGACGATACCGACGGTCTTGACATCAGGGCAAAGGGTCTTCATCAGCTCGACCTGTACGGTTACGGGGTTCATATCGGAAGCACCGGTGACGTTGGCGCCGGGCGCTTCATTGCTGGCGATCAGGCCGCTGGAAACATAATCGGTAACGCTGGTGCCGACGACCGGGATATCGGAGGTGGCTTCACGGGCAGCCTTGACGGCGTTGGTGGCGTTGGCCATGATGAGATCCACACGGCTGCTGACAAACTGGTTGACGATGGTGGTGCAGTTGGTTTGCTCGCCCTGGGCATTCTGTACGTCAAAGGATACGCTGTCGCCCAGCTTTTCGGTCAGATAATCCCGGAAGCCGTTGGTGGCGTTATCCAGCGCGGGATGCTCCGCCAGCTGCACGATGCCGATGCGGTAGGTTTTGGCCCCGTCATCGGAGGGGGCGGCATTATTGCCGCAGGCGGTCATGCCCACGATCATCAGACAGGCAGCAAGTATTGCTAAAATTCTATTACGCTTCATAATAATGATCTCCTTATCTTTTTTGATTTGTCGGTTTGACTATCTATCTGAACTCCCTGCGGCCGGCCGTGCCGCAGGAAATATTCAGCAAAACGAAAAAGCCCCTGTTCCCCAACTGTTTGGGAACACAGGGACGATAAAGGCTTTATCGTGGTACCACTCTGCTTTGGACTTTTCTTGCGAAAAGCCCCTCCTTGGGCAGCTATCACTGTCCGCACGATGTAACGGTCGAACCCGTCGCAGCCTACTTTGATTTCGGTGCGCGGCTACCGGGAGGTACTTCATCCGCCTTACTCGCCGCTGCCTTGCAGCATCCGGCAGCTCTCTGAAGGTTTTGGGACGGGTTACTTTTTCCCGGTCAACGCCTGTTTTTGTATGATGACTGTACTTTAGCACTTTTAATTGCAAAAGTCAACAGGTTTTTTGTCGGGAGGCAATTTTTTTGTATTCTTGGGAGGAATTTGATAAATGGAAGGGGAATTATTGGAGAATTCGCAACAAAATGCGGCCGTACCGACAGAGGAAGCCGCGGCGCCGCTTGCATACGTCGGGCAAATTGGTTACAATACCCATGAGATGCCGGCAGGGGGGGAGCGGGGGCCCCGCCCCTCCGCCCGCAGGGCGGAGGCCCCGCCGCAGGTGGGGCGGCCCGGCGAAGCCGGGATGGGCGGGGCCCGCTGCCCGCCGGCTGCACCAATTTGCGGGGAGGAACCGTCCCCAAAGGAGGCTACCGTTATGGCAAAGATCGTGATTGTCGGCTCCGGCCCGGCCGGAGTTTCCGCCGCCCTGTACGCGGCGCGGGCAGGGATGGATACCACCGTCATCAGCATGGGACCGGGCGCGCTGCAGAAGGCGGAACAGATCCAGAATTACTATGGGCTGGAAAAGCCCCTGAGCGGGATAGAGCTGTACCGGCGGGGGATCGCCGGCGCGAAGGCGGTCGGAGCGAAATTCGTGACGGCGGAGGTAGTGGGGCTGGACTACGCCGAAACGCTGGTGGTGCAGACCACCGGCGGGGAATACCCTGCCGATGCGGTGATCCTGGCTGCCGGTACCAGCCGCCTGACCCCCCGCATTGAGGGACTGAAGGAGCATGAGGGCCATGGGGTGAGCTACTGCGCGACTTGTGATGCGTTTTTCTATAAGGATAAGACCGCCGCGGTCCTGGGCAGCGGGGAATATGCCCTGCATGAGGTCCAGGCGCTGCTGCCGCTGGCCGGAAAGGTGATCCTGTGTACCAACGGGGAGAAGCCCACAGCACAGTTCCCGCCGCAGGTTATGGTGTGCCGGGAAAAGCTGACAGCCGTGGAGGGCGAAGGGTCGGTCCGGGCGCTGCGGCTGGAAAACGGCGAAGCGCTGGCGGTAGACGGCCTGTTTGTAGCAATAGGGGTGGCCGGCAGCGTGGCGCTGGCCCGCAAGCTGGGCACCCCGGTGGAGGGCAGCCGGGTCGTTGTGGATGACCGGATGCGGACTGGGATCCCCGGTCTATATGCCGCAGGGGACTGTACCGGCGGTCTGCTGCAAATCTGCAAGGCGGTGTACGAGGGGGCGCTGGCCGCCACGGAGGCGATCGGGGCACTGCGCCGCAGGAAACAGTAAATAGGTATAATAAACAAAAGCGCCGCCGCAGTCGATGGGACTGCGGCGGTGCTTTTGCTGTATTGAGGAAGAAATGATGAGTGCTTGTGGAAAGATCAGATCTTTTCGCGGCCGGGCAGGACAAAGTGCAGGAT
>SFLS01000012.1 GCA_004554485.1 Oscillospiraceae bacterium
GCGGCTTTTTTACAGGAGGATGCCTATAAGCCAGGATAACGCCGGCTTTTTCGTATATATAGTCTATCGGCATAGAAAAACGCAGAGATGCTGCAGCAGTCAAATGGGCTTTACTTATTTAATATAAAGAACACTCCACATTATAGAGAGAACTTTTTCCGCTATTGCAGGGCAAACGGAATCCCCAAAACAACGCCTTATGAACTTCGCCATACATTTGTATCAATCGCCCAATCTCTGCCGGAGGGGTGGGTAAAAAAACTTGTTGGGCACTCAAAAAGCATGGATACATTCGGTGTTTACGGGCACAATGTGGCAGGAATGGAGGGGCAGATCAGGGGCGCCATCGACAACGCTTTTTCGTCTATTCTTGACAGACAGGAATAAAAGTGAGTTATTTTGTGAGTTAAAGGAAAAAAGAAAAAGCCCAGTTTTCCGCTTGAAACTTGGCTTTTTCGGTGGTGCCGGTGGTGGGACTCGAACCCACACGGTATCGCTACCAACGGATTTTGAGTCCGTCACGTCTGCCATTCCATCACACCGGCGGCTGAACGGTATTATTATACCGAAAGCAGCCGCCGAATGCAAGGGAAAATGTGAAATACTGCCGCAGAAAGGGAAGGGCGCGGGTCTGCCACAGCTGCCGCACCACGCCGCCGCCCCACAGCAGCAGCCGTCCGGCGGCGGGCAGCGCCGTCAGATCCTCCCATAGAGCATGACCCCACGCGGCATAGGGCAGGCTGCCGCTTTGGCCCATCAGGGTAAACTCCAGCACGCCGTCCTGCGGCGTTACCGAAGCGAACACCTGCCCGCAGCGGGTCCCCTCCGCCATGATATCGGAGATCTGCCACAGTGCCGCGCCGCCGCCGGCCAGCGCCAGCAGAAGAAACAGCGCGGCCCACCGCCGCCTGGCCCGCGGGTTTGCTTTTTTATCCTTCTTCATCCTTTTTACTTCCTTTCTGTTCCGTCCTGCAGCATCGCCGCCAGGATGGGCGCGATGAGGCGGGCGGTGTACTGGGCCTCCTCCAAAGTATTCCCGTTCGTTCCGAATTCTAACAGCAGCGCCCCGTCGGAACAGGCAAAATTATAGGAACGGCTGCAAAAAAATACCGGCCGGGTCAGACCCGGGTAGGCGCTTTCGATGGCGTCGGTGAGCGCCACGGCAAAGCGGAAATTTTCCCGCCAGTTGGGGATGCCCAGCGTGCCGTCATCGTAGGGGGCGATGATCATCAGCTGGGCGGCCTTTTTGCCATCTATCAGGGCGGTGGTTTTGGCAATGCTGGTATCGCTGTACAGGATGGCGTCGCGGTGGATATCCAGCAGCACCCGCAGGCTGCCGTACTGTTGCTGATAGCTTTTTATGGTTTGGGTGCTGCGGAGATAGGCACCGGTGTAGGCGGGGTTATCATGCTGGGTGGTATCGTGCAGCACCGCCAGGCCGCACCCCTCCAGCTCCTCGGCCAGCACCGCCCCCACCGCAGCCATATTGTTCCGGTTATCCTGGTCGCGCCAGGTATTTCTCGTATCAAAAAAGGCGCTGTCGCAGGGTTCGTAGCTTTCGGTCGTGTGGGTGTGGAACAGCAGGATCTGCGGCGCAGCGCACCGTTCCTGCAGCTTGACGCTGCTGGGCGTTTCCAGGATCTTTTGGATCTGCTGCGCGGTCAGGCCGGTGTAGTTGCGGATCCAGGCGCTGCCCCATCTGACATAGGCCGGACTGTCGTCGCCGGTCATGGTGAGTTCCGTCACCGTACCGCGGTATTCCTCCGGGATCTCCGGGGTTTGCTGCTCCGCCGGCGGGGGATCTTCCGGTTCGGGCTCCTGCTGCGGCGCCGGCCCGTCGGGAGCTTCCGGCAGCAGCTCGGCGGCATAGCGCTCCCGCAGCGCTTCCAAAGCGCCGGTGGGCATATCCAGCACGGTGGTAAAGAGCGCAGCCTTCTGCAGCAGCCCGGCTGCCATGGGCTCCAGCCGGGGCCACAGCACGGCGATCGCTGCCGCCGCCAGGAGCATCAGACCGCCGCGCAGCAGCGGAGAGGGGGAGGATCGCTTTTTCACGGAGGTCTCGTCCTTTCTTTTTGGGTCTCATCCCATATCTATTCGCCTGTCCCGCAAAAAATAAGCAAAACCGTGCGGCGGCGCACGGGGAGTCTGCCTGCCGGCCCCAGAACCCGGCGTCCAATCGGGCCGCGTACCGCAGAACAGAACGGCCGGACGGTAAAACAGGCAGCGTCATTCGACAATTCCGAACAGCGTTGGGTAATATCGTTTTTTCCCCGGACAGTAAAACTGATTCTTGACAGTTCCTGGCGCGCTCGTTATTCTGAATATTAATGAACGAAAGCGGCACGCCGGGACGGCAAAGCACACAAGCCGGAAAAAGGGAAGGAGCAAGCGCGTGGAAACGGAGATCCTGCTGGAAAAGATCAATAAGAGCTTTGGATCGGTACGCGCGCTGGAGGAGGTCACGCTTTGCACCGCAGGGGGCAGGCGCTGGAGCCGGCTGGGGATCGCCCAGGCGCTGCGGCTCGGCATCCGGACGGTTTACCAGGATCTTTCGCTGGATAACTGCAAAAACAGTTATGAAAACGTTTTTCTGGGCTGTGAACTGATGCGCGGCTGTTTTTTGGACCGCGCCGCGATGCGGCGGGAAACCGAGGCGCTGCTGCGGCGTCTGGAGATCCACATCCCGGACCTGGAGCTGCCGGTGCGGTTCCTTTCCGGCGGGCAGCGGCAGGGCCTTGCCATTGCCAGGGCGCTGCGCACGCCCGGGAGCGTGCTGCTGCTGGACGAGCCGACGGCGGCGATGGGCATCCGCGAGAGCCACCAGACGCTGGAGCTGCTGAAGCGCCTGCGCGCCGAAGGGGTGACGCAGGTGCTGGTAAGCCACAATATTTTTCAGGTCTTTGATGTAGCCGACCGCATCTATGTGATGCGCAGCGGAAAAATGGTGGCGGATGTGATGACGAAAAGCTCCTCGCCGGAGCAGCTGCACGCGCTGATCCTTGCGCAGGAAAACCGGGAGGTGGCGGGATGAAAGAAAAATATTCCCGCCATGCCTCCCTTTGGATCCTGGTGGGCTTCTGCCTGTGTCTGGCGGCGTTTGTCAGCCTGCGAACCAACCATTTTCTCAGCCTGAAGAACCTGGTGAATATTCTGGAAGCGACCTCCTACCGCCTGATCCTGGCGGTGGGCATGACCTTTATCATCGGTTCCGGCGCCATCGACCTGTCGGTGGGCTCCATCCTTTCGCTCAGCTCCATCGTGATGGCGATGCTGATGCGCGGCGGGATGCCGGTGGCCTGGGCCGTGATGCTGGGGCTGCTGTTCGGCGCGGCGCTGGGCGCCATCAACGGTGTGGTGATCTATTTGACGCGCATCAACTCGCTCATCATCACCCTGGCGACCTCCTTTTTGTACCGCGGCCTTTGTCTGATCCTGACCCTCGGTTCGCCGGTCACCCGGCTGCCGAAGGCTTTTCTCCGCTTCGGCAGCGGCGATCTCTTCGGAATGGAATCCGGCGTGACCATGGCGACGGTGATTCTGCTGGTTTCCTTCCCGCTGATGTACCGGATGCGCTGGGGACACTATCTGACCGCTTTGGGCGGGAATGCCGAGGCGCTCAAGCGCAGCGGCGCGCCCATCGCCCGTTACCGCATCGGCTCCTTTGCGGCCATGGGCGCGTTGGCGGCGCTGGCCGGCGTCATCATCACGGCACGGCTGAATTCGGCGGAGCCCAACGCGGGCCTGGAAATGGAAATGAGCGCCATCACCGCCGTCATCATGGGCGGGACCCCCTTAAGCGGCGGCTATGCCCAGCTGGCGGGAACGGCGGTTGCGGTTTTCCTGCTGGGGCTGATCCGCAACGGGCTGACGATGATGAGCATTTCTTCCTACTACCTGCAGTTTATCACCGGCGGGCTGCTGCTTATCGCGGTGGTGGCGGCGGAGCTGCGTGAGAGGCGCAACCGCATTCTATAACGATTTATAAGGGCAACCCCTTGTAAATAAATTTCGAATTTTTATTTTGGAGGAAAAAAGAAGCATGAAAAAGTTTTTTGCACTGTTGCTGGCACTGGTGCTGGCACTCAGCCTGGTCGCCTGCGGCAATAACGAGGCCCCTGTGGACGACCCCACGGTCGGCGGCGAAGAAGGAAGCGACGTTGTTTCCGCACTTTACGCGCAGGTCGATGAGGCCCTGAGCGCGCAGCTCGGCAATATTGCCGCCCCCACCGGCAACGAGAAGATCGGTGCGGTGATCATCTCGCTCACCAACCCCTTCTGGGCCAACATGAAGGCCTGCTACGAGGCTGCCGCCCAGAAGCTGGGCGTCACCATCGACGTGCAGACCGGCACCACCGAGGGCGATACCCAGTCCCAGCTGGATACCCTGATGACCATGGCCGATATGGGCTATGATCTCATCATCGTTTCCCCCATCGACGGCACCAACCTGATCCCCGGCATTGTCAAGTGCAATGAAAACGGCGTCAAGGTCATCAACCTGGGCCCCGGCGTGAATGTCGAGGCGCTGACAGAGGCCGGCGGCCACCTGGACGGCAAGATTACCGTTAACTTTGCCGAGCAGGGCCAGACCGTTGCCAAGGATATGATCGCCCGTCTGCCCGAGGGCGGCAAGGTAGCCATCCTGCAGGGCCTGGCCGGCGCGGGCCAGTCCGAGGGCCGTACCGCCGGCGCGACCGAGGTCTTTACCGCGACCGAGGGGATCGAGCTGGTGGCTTCCGTTCCCTGCGACTGGGATGCGACCAAGGCCTATGACACCACCAAGGATATCATTACCGAGAATCCCGACCTCAAGGGCATCTTTGCCTGCAACGACGTGATGGCGCTGGCCGCCACCGAGGCGCTGGCCGCCGAGGGCGTGGAGGGCGTTCTCATCTACGGTGTGGACTTTACCGCCGATGCCCGTGCCGCCATCAAGGAGGGCACCATGACCGGCTCCATGTCCTACTCCAGCGTCAAGTATACCGAAGCCGCCCTGAAGATGGCCTGCGCCATGATTGCCGGCACCGAGTATGCGGAGCCCATCTACCTGCCCCTGACCCTTGCGAGCGTTGACAACGTCAACGAGCTCGACGCCTGGAACTGATGAAATTCCTGGCGGAGACCTGCCTGCTGACCCATGGGCTTCGCTCCATTGACGAAGCGGCCCTGCAAAGCGCATGGCCCTTTCCGGAAGCGAGGCTGGCATGGGTGGACAGGGGAGAACTGAAAACCGGAACACTGCAGGAATACCTGCCCTTTCGCCTGCGCCGCAGCGAATACGGCCGGCTTGACTGTGATACGCTGGAGGAGGCGCTGCAAAGCGGCATGAGCGGCGCGCTTACCGCCTCCGGCACCCTGGCGGCCTGCCGGCTGCTGGGGGTCCCGCTTGCCGTGACCTGCGGCATGGGGGGCATCGGCGATATCGTGGGGGAGGAGCTTTGCCCGGATCTGCCGGCGCTGGCCCGTATCCCGGTGGCGCTGATCGCCACCGCCCCGAAGGATATGCTGGATATCCCCGCGACCTTTCGCTGGCTGCGGGAGCACGGCGTCCATGTGGCGGGCCCGGAATGCACCGGCTATATCTTTGAGAGCGCGCATTACCTGCCGGAGGAAAGCCCCGAGGCCTACATGACGGAGGAGGCAATCCGCCGCGGCGCAGAAACGGGGGGCCTGCTGCTCCTCAACCCCATCCCGGCGGAACAACGCATCCGGGACCGCGGGATTCTGGAAAGCGCGGTCCGCTACGGCAAGGAAAAGGAAAAAGAGGGCCTGATCTTCCATCCCGCCGTCAACGGCGAGATCGACCGGCTCACCGACGGGTATTCCTCCCGGATCCAGCTTTTGTCCTTTATCGAAAATATCCGGCTGGCCATGGCGATGTGAGCAAAGGACCAAACCGGAAGACGGCAATACGAATCGCAGAGCGTCCCTGCCCGACCAGGCAGGGGCGCTTTGCCGTTCGCAGGCACCGAGCGGCGGAAGGGGAGCCTGCCGCCGAAAAATTCCCCGCGCGCGGGCGGATTTGACCGAACCGCATGGACAAGCGGCCCTTCGGTGAGGTATAATAAAAAACAGATGGCGGCCCCGGTGTATGGCAAGGCCGTCCTGCCGGCATACGCCGTTTTTCCATTCCCACCCCCAGGAGGTTTGTCATGATGACCGATATTGAGATTGCCCAGGCTGCCGTGCCGCAGCCGATCAGTGAGATTGCCGCCGCCGCCGGGATCCCCGCCGCCGCGGTGGAGCCCTACGGCAGCAGCAAAGCCAAGCTCTCGGAGCAGTTCCTGCTGGAGCAGCGGGATAAGCCGCAGGGCAAGCTGATCCTTGTCACCGCCGTCAACCCCACCCCCGCCGGGGAGGGCAAGACGACCACCGCCATCGGGCTGGGACAGGCGCTTTCGCTTTTGGGCAAGCGGACGATGATCGCCCTGCGGGAGCCGTCGCTGGGCCCGGTATTCGGGCTGAAGGGCGGCGCCACCGGCGGCGGGTATGCGCAGGTACTGCCGATGGAGGAGATCAACCTGCACTTTACCGGGGATATCCATGCCGTCACCGCCGCCAACAATCTGCTTTCGGCCCTCATCGACAACCACATTCATCAGGGCAATGCGCTGGCGCTGGACCCGGAGCGGATTGTGTTCCGCCGCTGTATGGATATGAACGACCGTGCCCTGCGGCAGATCGAGATCGGGCTGGGCGGTAAGACCAACGGCGTTCCCCGCCGGGACGGCTTCCAGATCAGCGTGGCCAGCGAGGTCATGGCGATTCTGTGCCTGGCGAGGGATCTGGCGGATCTGCGGGAGCGGCTGGGCCGCATCCTGGTGGGCTATACCGCTGCGGGGGCCCCCGTTTTTGCCCGTGACCTGCGGGCGGAGGGCGCCATGGCGGCGCTGCTGCGCGACGCGCTGCGCCCCAACCTGGTGCAGACGCTGGAGCATACCCCCTGCCTGATGCACGGCGGCCCCTTTGCCAATATCGCCCACGGCTGCAATTCGGTGCGGGCCACCCGCCTGGCCCTTACCCTGGCCGAATATACCGTCACCGAGGCGGGCTTCGGCAGCGACCTGGGCGCCGAAAAATTCTTCGATATCAAATGTCCCGCGGCGGGGCTGACGCCTTCGGCGGCGGTGCTGGTGGTAACGGTGCGCGCCCTGCGCTACAACGGAGGCTGCGATAAAACCGCCTGCCGCAGACCGGACGCCGAAGCCACTGCCCGCGGCCTGTGCAACCTGAGTGCGCATATCCAAAATCTGCAGCAGTACGGCGTGCCGGTGGTGGTGGCGGTCAACCGTTTCCCGGATGATCTGCCGGAGGAGCTGACCCTCATCCGGGAGGAATGCGACCGCAGGGGCGTTCGCATGGCGGAAAGCGAGGTCTTTGCCAGGGGAGGACAGGGCGGTACGGCGCTGGCGCAGCAGGTGATGGCCGCCTGCGAGGAGCCGAATCATTTTGCCCCGCTGACCACCCCCGCCATGACGCTGCGCGAAAAGATCGAGACCATTGCCCGGCGGGTGTACGGCGCCGACGCTGTGGAATACAGCCCCGAGGCCCTGGAGCAGCTGGGGCAGATGGCGGCGCTGGGGCTGGAGCACGCCCCGGTCTGCATTGCCAAGACGCAGTACTCCCTCAGCGATGACGCCAAGGCGCTGGGCCGTCCGCAGGGGCATACCCTGCATATCCGGGGGCTTTCCGCCAGCTGCGGGGCCGGCTTTGCCGTGGCGCTGGCCGGCAGCGTCCTTACCATGCCCGGTTTGCCCGCGCACCCCGCCGCCATGGAGATCTCGGTGACCGACGACGGCCGCATCACCGGCCTGTTCTAAGGCCCCTTTTGCAGACGGGTGCTTGGCGGCCGGAGGCTGCTTCAGGGCGCTGCGCCGGCGGTACATTGCCGTTGACAGCGGCCCCGGCGGTATGGTAGACTGACTGCGGGGAAAATTCCCCTTGCAACAACGACAGGAGGACAATGAAATGAAGAAACGGCTCGCATTGCTGCTGGCGGCTATGATGGCGCTTGCTCTGGTGGCCTGCGGCGAGACCGCTAAGGCCGATGAATTTGTCCGGGGCAGTTGGGAGGGCAATGTATACACCAATGACTCCATCGGTCTGGCCGTTACCGTTCCGGAGAGCTGGGCTGTTGCATCGGATGAGGATCTGGCGGTGATGATGGGCATTGCCATTGAACAGTCCAATTCCCAGATGCAGATTTCCGAGGAGATTCTGAAGGCGCAGGCCTGCTATGATATGGGAGCGGCCGATCCTTATGGCAACTCCAGCATTTTGATTACTGCAGAAAACATGGCGCTGACTATCGGCGGAACGAGCTACAACGAGGAAGCCTATGCCGAGGCCCTCGCCAACCAGCTTCTGATGGTTGATTTTTCCATTGGGGAAGGGTCCACCGTTACCATCGGCAAGCGGGATTATCACGTGCTGCGGACGATTGACCCGGAAAATGGGATGAGTCAAGATTATCTGATCACCAAGATCGGCAGCTGCATGATATCAGTTGTGCTTACATATTCCCCCGAGGAGAACGATTTGGACTCTATGCTGGCCATGCTCGGCGACGCATAACCATTCCGGCTGAAAGCTGTCCCGGTTGCGGGACAGCTTTTTTGCGGACAAAAATAAAGTTTTTCCCCTGCCGCCCTTTTCAAGCCGGGTGCGGAATGGTATAATAGAACGAATACTCTGGCAGGATAAAGAGAGGAAAGGAGGACGCCGCCATGCTCAACATTCTGCGCCGGTTTTTCCGCCGGAACGATCCGCTGGTGCTGGGCTGCGCCGTGGCGCTTTCGGCGTTCAGCGTGCTGCTGCTGATGGGCATCCAACAGATGGGCGTTATCGGCCGCCGTACCGTGATTATGCAGATCATAGCGGCGGCGCTGGGGCTGCTGCTGGCGCTGGGGCTGGCCCACCTGGATTATGAGCGTCTGGGCGGGTGGTGGAAGTTCTATGTTCCCGCGGCGGTGGCGCTGATGCTGCTGACCTTTACGCCGCTGGGGCAGACCCGCAGCGACGCCATCGAAACCAACCGCAGCTGGCTCAATCTGGGCTTCACCACCATCCAGCCTGCCGAATTCCTCAAGATCGCCTTTATTCTGTCGCTGGCCTATCACCTTTCCCGTACCGAGGGCCGGCTGGGAGAAAACAGAACGCTGATACGGGTCGCCCTGCACGCCATTTTCCCGGTGCTGCTTATCCTGCTGCAAAAGGACTGGGGCGTTGCGGCGGTGATGCTGTTTATTGTGGTGGCTATGGTCATCATGGCGGGGCTGCCCCGCCGGTGGATCGTAATGGGCGCCGCGGCCGCGGTGGTATTTATCCCGCTGGCCTGGTTCTTCCTGCTGGATGATTACCAGAAGATCCGCTTTACCCTGCTTAAAAATCCGGAAGCCTATGCGCTGGGGGCGGCCTATCAGCAGCTGCAGGGACGCATTTCCTTTGGCTCCGGGCAGATGTTCGGCATCGGCATTTTCAGCGGGGAGCACCGCTATGTCCCCGATATGTATAACGATATGATATTTACCTTCATCGGCGAGTCGGTCGGCTTTATCGGCGCGCTGGGGGTGCTGGTCGTTTATATTATTCTGCTGGTCCGCATCCTGCAAATCGGGATCCGGTCCTCCAACCGCATGGGGCGCTGTATTACCGTGGGGGTGTTTACCATGCTGGCCTCCCAGATCATCATTAACGTGGCGATGTGCCTGCTGGTCGGCCCGTCGGTGGGTGTTACCCTGCCGCTGCTTTCGGCGGGCGGCAGTTCGGTGCTGTCGGCGTATCTGGGACTGGGACTGGTGCTTTCGGTCGGTCACGCCGAAAAGCCCACCATGTTCAGCTAAGGAGGGAATCGCAATGGATGAAAAACGCTTTATCATTGTGGATAAACAGGGCAGCGGCCTGACCAGCGCCCTGCAGGAGATTGTGGACCGCCAAACCGGGGTGCACTATCTGACCTGGCAGTCCGGCTACGCCGGCGGCATCACCCCGCTGCTGGGCGCCGACGGCAGACCGGTCATCACCGCCCGGGGCACGGAGTACGACGTATGATACGGCTGAGCTTTACCACCCGCAGCCCCGCCGAAACGCAAAGCCTGGCCGAGCGGCTGGCCGCCCTGCTGCAGCCCGGAGATGTGCTGGCCTACACCGGCCCTATGGGCGCCGGCAAGACCACCTTTACGGTGGGGCTGGCCCGCGGGCTGGGCAGCACCGACTGGGTTTCCAGCCCTACCTTTGCGCTGGTGCAGGAATACCGCGGCCCACGGCCGCTGTGCCACTTTGATTTTTACCGCATCACCGGGGAAGAGGACCTGTACGCCACCGGCTTTTTCGACTATCTGGACGGCCGCCGCATCCTGGCGGTGGAATGGAGCGAGCGAGTGCCCGGGGCGCTGCCGGAAAAGGCGATCCGCATTGGGTTTGAACCGCTCGGCGGCGATGTGCGCCGCATCACCATCACCGGGGAGGACCGCCTGGCGGCCCTGGGCCCCGGGAACGGAGAGCCCCTATCCTCAACGACGGGAGATGACTGATATGCTGCTGTTTGCCCTGGAATGCTCCGCCGCGGCGGCTTCGGCCGCCCTGTACCGGGATGACCGCCTGCTGGGCGAAGAATTCCTGAATATTCCCCAGACCCACAGCGTCACGCTGCTGCCGATGGCCCAAAGCCTGTTTGAGCGCACCGGGATCGCCCCTGCCGGGATCGATTATTATGCTGTCAGCCGGGGGCCCGGCTCCTTTACCGGGCTGCGCATCGGCATCGCCGCCGTCAAGGGGCTGGCCTTCCCCGCCAATACCCCCTGCATCGGTGTTTCCACCCCGGAGGCCATCGCCTGGGGGCTGCTGGGCTTTGAGGGGACCGTTGTCCCGATGATGGACGCCCGCTGCGGCCAGGTTTATACGGCGCTGTTCGCGGGCAGGAAAGGGGCACTGGTCCGCCTGACCGAGGATGAGGCCCTGCCCCTGACAGTACTGGCGGAAAAGCTGAAGGACTGCCCCGGGCCGCTGTGGCTCTGCGGCGACGGCGCTCATCTGGGAATGGCCGCGTGGCAGGAGGAGCTGCCGGTGCGGCTTGCCCCGCCGACGCTCTGCTATCAGCGGGCGGCTGCGGTGGGCTTGGCGGCCCAGAACCATCTGCGGGAGGCGGTATCTCCCGCGGCGCTGACGCCCTGTTATCTGCGTCCCGCCAATGCCCTCAAACTTTCGGAGCGGGAAAAAGAGACCCTGTAAATCATCACCAAAGGAGTGTTGCGATATGAAAATTGCCATAGGCTGCGACCATGCCGCCCTGACCCTGAAAAACGCGGTCAGGGAGCATCTGCAGGAGCTGGGGCACGAAGTGAGGGATTTTGGCATCTATGAAGCCGGCGAAAAGTGCGATTATCCCGAAAAGGCTGCCGAGGTCGCCCGGTTTGTCCGGGACGGCGGCGCCGAGCGGGGCATTCTGGTGTGCGGCACCGGCGTAGGCATGGCCATTGCCGCCAACAAGGTGCGGGGCATCCGCGCCTGCTGCTGCTCCGATTCCTTCAGCGCCCGCATGACCCGCGCCCACAACGACGCCAATATCCTTACCTTCGGCGAGCGCGTGGTGGGGCAGGGACTGGCCCTGGAGCTGGTAGACGCCTTTTTGACCACCGAATTTGAGGGCGGACGGCATCAGCGCCGGGTTGATCTAATCACTGCGCTGGAAACCGAAGAAACCAGATGATTCACCCACAGCTAAGCTGATCAATGACAGGAGGATATAAAAATGCCGCAGACATTTGAACCGCAGGTACTGGACCATCCGCTGATCCAGCATAAGATCTCCCTGATGCGTAAAAAGGAGACCGGCAGCAAGGATTTTCGGGAGCTGGCCACCGAGGTAGCGACCCTGATGTGCTACGAGGCAACCCGGGATCTGCCGCTGAAGGAGGTAACGGTGGAAACCCCCATCTGCCGCTGTAAAACCAAAATGCTGGCCGGACGCAAGCTGGCCATCGTCCCCATCCTGCGTGCCGGCCTTGGCATGGTGGACGGGATGCTGACGCTGATTCCCGCCGCCAAGGTGGGCCATATCGGCCTGTACCGCGACGAGGAGACCGCCAAGCCCATCGAGTACTTCTGCAAGCTGCCCTGCGATATCAGCGAGCGGGAGGTCATTGTGGTGGACCCGATGCTGGCGACCGGCGGCAGCGCCATCGACGCCGTAAACATGATTAAACAGCGCGGTGTCCACAACATCAAGTTTATGTGCATCATCGCCGCGCCGGAGGGCTTGGAAGCCTTCGGCAGGGTCCACCCCGACGTCAAGGTCTATGTCGGCGTGCTGGACGAAAAGCTGAATGAGAATAACTACATCGTCCCGGGCCTGGGAGATGCCGGCGACCGCATTTTCGGCACCAAATAAAGAAATTTGCAGGGGGAGGTGCGCCAAAGGCGCCTTCCCCCTTTCAGAAGTTGTGCAGAGGGCGAAAGGCGGGCCGCAGGCCGGCTCCGGCGCAGCCGGAGCCCGGCGGCGAAGCCGCCGAAACCGTCCTTCGGACGGTTTGGCCTGCGGCCCGCCCCCGCGCCCTTTGCCCATTTTCCAAGGAGAAAACAATGCCAACCGAACTTTATGAGAACCTGCAAGCTCCCAAGAGGGCCGTACTGGCCGCGGTGGATACCGGCGCCTACGATGTGGAGGTTTCGCTGGCGGAGCTGCGGGAGCTGGCCAAAACAGCCGGCTACCCGGTGGTCGGGGAAGCGGTGCAGAAGCTGCAGACCCCCGTTGCCGCTACCTTTATGGGCAGCGGCCGCCTACTGGAACTGAAGGATTATATGGCCGCGGTGGAAGGGGAGCTGATCATTTTTGATGAGGAGCTTTCCCCGGCCCAGCTGCGCAATATCGAGGAACTGTGCGATTGCCCCATACTGGACCGCACCATGCTCATCCTGGATATTTTTGCGGCCCGTGCCGTCAGCGGCGAGGGCAAACTGCAGGTGGAACTGGCCCGGCTGCAGTATCAACTGCCCCGATTGGCGGGCAAGGGTGTGCAGCTTTCCCGGCAGGGCGGCGGCGGTACCGGCGGCACCGGCGCCCGCCGCGGCGCCGGCGAATCCAAACTGGAGGTGGACCGCCGGCACATCCGGCGGCGCATCGAAGCACTGAAAGCCGAACTGGAGGCACTTTCCCGCAGGAGGGAGCAGCGCCGGGTGCGTCGTAAAAAGGACGGCATTACCACGGTGGCCATCGTCGGCTACACCAACGTGGGCAAATCTACCCTGCTCAATGCCCTGACCGAAGCGGGCGTGCTGGCGGAGGATAAGCTGTTTGCTACGCTGGATCCCACCGCCCGGTCGCTGGCGCTGCCCGACGGCAGAACGGTGATGCTGATCGATACGGTAGGACTGGTGCGGCGGCTGCCCCACCAGCTGGTAGAAGCGTTCCATTCCACACTGGAGGAAGCGGCCAACGCCGACCTGATCCTCAGCGTCTGCGATATCACCAGCCCGGAGCTGCTGGAGCAGCGGGCGGTGACCGAACGGCTGCTGGAGGAGCTGGGCGTGGAGGGAACGCCGGTCATTACCGTGCTGAACAAATGCGACGCCGCCGCGCCCTCCGCGGCAGCCGAACCGTACCGGGGCTGTGTGCGTATCTCCGCCAAAACCGGCTACGGCCTACCGGCGCTGCTACAGAGCATTGCCGAAGCGCTGCCGCCGGCCCGCATCCGGTGCCGGCTGTGCCTGCCCTATACCGAGGGCGGCCTGCTGCACCGTCTGGAGCAGCAGGGGCAGATCTTTTGCCGGGAATATACGGCAGAGGGGGTCCTGCTGGAAGCCGATGTGGAGCAGCGGGACTGGCCCCTGTACCGCGATTATATCAAAACGGAGGTCTGACCGTGAAAATTACAAATATGATACCCCAGCTTTTACTGGAGGGCCGCAATCTGGATGAGGACGAGATCCACGATTACATCACCGGTCACTTTGCCGGGGATTGCCTGCTGGTGGTGGGGGATGAGGAGCTGATCAAGCTGCATTTCCACACCAACGAGCCGTGGTTGGTGCTGGCGTACTGCGCCGGGCTGGGGGAGGTCTACGACGTGGTGATCGAGAATATGGACCGGCAGGCACGGGGGCTGAAGGGCTGAGCGCCACTGCCGCAGGGCCCGCCTGATGGCGGGCTCTCTTTTTGCGGCGGCGTCCGGGGCTGCCACGAACAAAATTGAAATTGGAACAAAAGAAAACGAGAGTATAAGAGAGAAAACAAGAGAAAAACAAAGAGATGCTATTGACAAATCAAAAAAGAGCAAAAACGGGCTTGACACCGTGCGGGGGCCTGGCTATAATATCAATTGTCGCTTTCTGTATGCGCCGGATCTTCATGCGGCGCACCGAAGCTAACAATGAATCAGGAGGAAATAGATATGTCCACTACCATGGCAAAGCCCGGCATGGAACGCAAATGGTATATCATCGATGCGGCCGGCAAGCCCCTGGGCCGTACCGCCGAAAAAGCCGCCGTTCTGCTGCGCGGCAAGCACAAGCCCACCTTTACCCCCCACGTTGACTGCGGCGATCACGTCATCATCATCAACGCGGCGCAGGCTGTTCTGACCGGCCGTAAGCTGGAGCAGAAGTTCTATCGTCATCATTCCGGTTATGTCGGCGGCCTCAAGGAGGTCCAGTACAAGACCCTGATGGAAGAAAACCCCGAAAAGGCCATGATGCTGGCCGTCAAGGGCATGATTCCCGATAACACCATCGGCCGCAAGGCGCTGACCCGCTGCCGCGTTTACCGCGACGCCAACCACGGTCATGCCGCCCAGAAGCCCGAGAAAATTTGATCGAAAGGAGAAATAATCCATGTACGAGAGCAAAAACCCCTATTACTATGGCACCGGCCGTAGAAAAAGCTCCGTTGCCCGCGTCCGCCTGTATGCAGGCACCGGCAAGATCACCATCAACGGCAGAGATATCGACGATTATTTCGGCCTGGAGACCCTGAAGCTTATCGTTCGTCAGCCCATGGCGCTCACCGATACCCTGGGCCAGTTTGACGTTGTCTGCACCGTAGCGGGCGGCGGCGTTTCCGGCCAGGCCGGCGCTATCCGTCACGGCATTTCCCGCGCCCTGCTGCAGCACGGCGATGAGATGCGCCCCATTCTGAAGAAAGCCGGTCTGCTGACCCGCGACCCCAGAATGAAGGAGAGAAAGAAGTACGGCCTGAAAGCCGCCCGTCGCGCTCCCCAGTTCTCCAAGCGCTGATATCCGTTTTTTTCTGCACCTACCGACTGCCGTCCCTTTGGGATGGCAGTTGTTTTTTTCGGCAAAGCGGGCCGCCGTCCGGAGAGAGTCCGTGCGGACGGCCAAGGGACACAAAGCAGCGAAAAGAAAACTTTTTTGGCAGACCCTATTGACATTTCAGGCCCCAGATGATATTATAAACAAGCTGATTCGCGGATGTGGCGGAATAGGCAGACGCGCTAGATTCAGGTTCTAGTGGTAGCAATACTGTATGGGTTCAAGTCCCTTCATCCGCACCAAAACCTGCGCAAAGGCTACCGGCCGTTCTGTCAGGTGGAAACGGAAAATGAAGCCTCGATGAGCCTGCGGAAAAAGCTGGGGCTGGAACGATCGGAGGAAGAGCTTTACTGGCTGTTTTAGCCTGCCGCCCCCTCTCGTCCCCCTAGATTTTGTAAAAACGCAATTGTCGGATACGGTCCGCTCTTGACGGAAACAGCGCAGGGGAAAATATTATTTATATTGGGTGCTCATTTATTTGTTTTGAGCACGCAGAATAAAACGCCCGACCGCGGCAGGGGAAGCGGCCGGAACCGGGAAATCAGCGAGGGGAGCCCCCACCTTTTGGGAGAAGAACAATGAATCTGGAAATGGCGTCTTACATAGAAATCAATGCCGTCGGGGGCGCTTCCTGCCGCGTAAGGCCGGGGCTGCCGGAAGGCGGCAGTCACCGCCGCCAGAACTGCCACCAGGGCGTGCGGGGCGCGGGCGCGGCGGAAACGGACTGGGCGGCGGTCAGCAGGGCGGTGCCGATGACGCGGTCGCCGCGGAAAAAAACCACCTGCCCCAGCGGCTGGCCTGCAGCGACAGGGGCGTAGCAGAAGCTGCGGTTCAGGTAGTAGCGGGCGGTGATCTCCTCGGCGCGCCCCGCAACGGCGGTGTAACAGGGCTGCCCCTCTATGGCGGTTTGCACGGCTGTGGCAGTACCGCCCACCACCGGCAGCATCAGGGGATCGGCGCCAAGCGGCCGGCTTTCGGTCAGGGAAAAGTACCGCTCGTACAAAGTGGCGTGGGTGCTCCAGTCGCTGGGGCAGTTCAGGGTGACGCAGATCAGCCGGACGCCTTCGCGCTCGGCGGCGGAAACCAGGCAGCGGCCGGCCTTTTTGGTAAAGCCGGTCTTGACCCCGATGGCGTCGCCGTACAGCGAAAGCAGACGGTTATGGTTCAGCAGCGAGCGCGCGTAGGGCGGCTGGCCGTACCACACGGTCAGGCGGCGGGCGGCAACGATCTCGGCAAACAGCGGGTTCTGCAGGGCGGCGCGGGCCAGCAGCGCCATATCGTAGGCGGTGGAGTAGTGGTCCTCGGCATCCAGGCCGCTGGGGGTGACAAAATGGGTGTTGTTCATGCCCAAAGAAGCGGCCCGGCGGTTCATCTCCCGGGCAAACTCCGCAAGGCTGCCGCACAGGCGCACGGCGGCGGCGCCGGCGGCGTCGTTGCCGCTGGAAAGCAGCATCCCGACCGCCAGTGCGTACAGCGTGACGGTATCCCCCTTCTGCAGTCCCATGCTGGTGCCTTCCGTCAGGATGGCGGTATCGTCCACCGTAAATTCCTCCTGCAGGTCCTGCCGTTCCAGCGTCAGCAGCGCGGTCATGATCTTGGTGGTGCTGGCCATCGGGAACTGCTCGTGGATATTCTGCGCAAACAGCACCTCGCCGCTTTGCGCTTCCATCACGATGGCGGCCGAAGCGCCCACCCCATAGTCCTCGCCGGTGATCAGGCACTGCGCGGCGGCGGGCTGCGCCACCAGGGCGGCCGTCAGCAGAATGGCCGCGGTTTGTTTTTTCATCAATGGACACCCCCTCGTTACCCTTTTATTGTATGTAGCGGGGGGAAAGGGGTATGCAAAAGCGGCAGAGGGTTTCCCTCTGCCGCCGGCAGCAACGGTTATTCTTCTTCTTCGGTCAGTTCACGGTCAACTACATAGCGGCTGCGGTGGCTCTCATATCCGCAGGAGAGCCACTGGGCCAGCGCCGACAGCGCCGCCAGCGCCGCCGCCAGCTTTAAGATAAAACAGACCAGTTTCCACAAAGTTTTCATGAGAGCCTCCTTTTTGCTTTTATGGTTTATCGGCCGCTTCCGCCCGCGTTTGGGATATACGGCGGGCTCCCCGCGCTACAGGCTTTTCGGCTGGGCCCCGGCGTCTCTGCTATCGGTGTACATGGCTCAGTCCTCTTACTCGGCCGAGTG
The DNA here is from genome assembly GCA_004554485.1 of Oscillospiraceae bacterium. GTDB lineage: Bacteria > Bacillota > Clostridia > Oscillospirales > Ruminococcaceae > Angelakisella. Next base: position 17,452 of record SFLS01000012.1, read on the forward strand.
CGGCGCAAAACGGGTTTTTTCCATTATAGCACGCAAAGCGCAAAAAAGGAAACAGAAAATTTCCCCCGCCGGCAAAAAGGAAATACGGCGGAACGGGACAGGGGAAAGCCAGGCATAATAAAGGGGGTGACAACCGCGGCAAAATGCGGTATGATAATACCGCAAGGCCGCGGGAACGACCCGCCGGGCCGAAAAAATGACCGCAGGGATGCGGACAGAAGGAGAAGTATTATGCAGCCGATCAGAATACAAAAGGCGCTGAGCGAAGCGGGAGTCGCCTCGCGACGCCGGGCGGAAGAACTGGTACGGGAAGGACGGGTGACCGTAAACGGCCGCAGGGCCGAAATCGGCCAAAGCGTCAACCCCGACCGGGACGTGGTGGCGGTGGACGGCCGGCGGGTCTATTTTGCCCGCAAAAAGCAGTACCGCTACCTGATGATGAACAAGCCGCGCGGCTACGTCACGACGCTCAGCGACGAGCTGGGGCGCCGCTGCGTGACCGACCTGCTGGCAGGCGTGGAGGAACGGGTCTATCCCATCGGTCGGCTGGACCGCAACAGCGAGGGCCTGCTGCTGTTTACCAACGACGGCGAGCTGGCCAACCGCATCATGCACCCGGCCAGCCATATCAATAAGGTGTACCGGGTCACGGTGCGTCCCGATGTGACCGATGAACAGGCGGCGGAGCTTTCCGCCGGGGTCAAGATCGGGGAAAACACCACCACCCTGCCCGCCACCGTGCTGATCGTGGAAAAGCAGCCGGGACGGGTGGTACTGCAGATCACCATCAGCGAAGGGAAAAACCGGCAGATCCGCCGGATGTGCGAGGCGGTGGGCCTGGAGGTGGTGCGGCTCAAACGCATCGCGGTAGGGCCCATCAAACTGGGGATGCTGCAGCCGGGCCGCTGGCGGGATCTGAAGCCCGCCGAGCTGATGGCGCTGCGGGGCGCCGTGACCAACGCCGCGGGCGGGGAGGCGAAAAAATGATTGCCATTTTACCGATCCAGCCCGATGTGCTGCAGCTGATCGCCGAGGAGACGGAGCTCACCGCCGAGGGGCCGGTATGGGGCTACCTGGCCGCTGACGGCAAGACCATGCTGGGCTACGTCATCGTGGAAAAGGCCGAGCCGGTGCGCGTCATCGCCCTGCAATGCGAGGATTTCGCCATTGCCGACGGCCTGCTGCGCCGGGCGCTGCACCCCTTTTACGAGGAGGGCAGCCGGGGCTATACCTTTGCCTGCGAAGTACCGCTGCCGCTGCCGATGGCCTATACCCGCCGGGGAGTGGGCAGCCTGGCCGTGCTTTTTGAGGGCAAATGCCCCGCGGCCAACGCGGAAAATTGAAAAAAATCCTTGCCTTTTTGCAAAAGGAATGCTATCATAGCAGAGTACCGTCTAATCGTATGTAAGGAGGTGTAATACGTGCCCAATATCAAATCCGCCAAAAAAAGAGTAAAGGTCATCGCAACCAAAACTCTGCGCAATAAGGCCGCTAAGTCCGAGCTGAAGACCTATATCAAGAAGGCCCAGAATGCCGAGGAGAATAAGGAAGCCGCCGTCCGCGTCGCCATCAAGAAGATCGACCAGGCCGCTGCCAAGGGTATCCTGCACAAGAATACCGCCGCCAGAAAGAAATCCGCTCTGGCCCGTTCCCTGAACGCATAAAAAAACCGCAATGCCCGACCGTGTCAACGGGCAGACCGCGCAGCGGAGGGGTCGTTCCCGTCCCTGCGGCGCAGCCGAAGAATAAGAAACTCGGAGATTGCAGGTAGTCTTCGAGTTTTTTGCATTCCATCTATGTCTGACTTCGAGAGGAAGTACCAATGACCCTGTTTATTAACGATTACAGCGAGGGCTGCCACGAAAGCATTCTGGAGGCCCTGACCAAGACCAACCGTGAGCAGACCGCCGGCTACGGCTTTGATCCCTACTGCGAGGAAGCAAGAGAACTCATCCGGCGGGAGATCGGGTGCCCCGAGGCCGATGTCTGGTTCCTTTCCGGCGGCACCCAGACCAATCTTATCGCCGCGGCGGCCGCCCTGCGACCGCACGAGGCGGTGATGGGCGCCGAAACCTGCCACCTTTTTGTCCACGAGACCGGCGCGATAGAAGCGACCGGTCACAAGGTGCTGGTCATTCCCGACCCGGAGGGCAAGGTGCGCCCCGAAGGGGTGCTGCAGGTGCTCCGGGAGCACGCCGCGGCGCCCCATATGGTCAAGCCGCGGATGGTATATATCTCGCAGTCCACCGAGGTGGGCACCGTCTATACCAAAGCAGAGCTGCAGGCGCTGCACCGCGTCTGCCGGGAACACGACCTGCTACTGTACCTGGACGGCGCCCGGCTGGGCGCGGCGCTGGCGGCCCCCGGCAACGATGCGACGCTGCAGGATGTGGCGGAATGCTGCGACTTTTTCTACATCGGCGGCACCAAAAACGGCGCCATGATGGGGGAAGCGATGGTGATCCTGAATCCGGAGCTCAAGCGGGATTTTCTGTATATCGTCAAGCAGCGGGGCGGCCTGTTTGCCAAGGGCCGTCTGCTGGGGCTGCAGTTTTCCACCCTGTTCCGGGAGGGCCTGTACTACCGGCTGGCCCGGCACGCCAACGTCCAAGCGATGCGGATCCGGGAAGGCTTTGCCGCTTTGGGGGTGCGCTTTTTGGTGGACTCCCCCACCAACCAGCAGTTTATCCTGCTGAACGAGCAGCAGGCCGCCGCCCTGCAGGCGCGCTTCGGCGTGGATGAGCAGTGGCGCAAGGATGGCGACGTGTGCCTGCGTGTCTGCACCAGCTGGGCGACCGAACCGGCAGCGGTGGACGAGCTGCTGGCGGCCATGCGGCAGATCATGGCGTAAGCCGACCGGGCCAATACAGAACAGAACAACCCCTGCCGGGCGGAACCGGCGGGGGTTTTTGCATCAAGGGAAAGGCAGCCGGCAAAAAAACGGAGCCCCGCGGGGCTCCGTCATCTTTTTTCAGTAATTGCGGTTGGAGTATTTGCGGCGGCGCTTTTTCCTGTTGTGCCGCACCATATAGATGATGTAGCCCACGACGGCCAGCACCACCACGGCAAAAAGGACCTTGGCCAAAGGGGAGCTAAGCAGTTCCCCGATGGTGCCGATGGCCTTGCGGATCCAGCTCAGCGAAAAATCCTGCGTGGCCACCAGGTCGGCGGTGCCGATCTCCTCGCCCATCAGCATGATGTGCAGCGTCCCCACCTTGTCTCCGGCGGCGACGGGCGCTTCCACCCATTCAGGCACCTCCGCGCTGTACAGCACGCTGTCCAGCGAGATCTCGTCCTGCAGCAGCTTTACCACATCGGCGCTGACGGCCAGTTTTGCCAGCTTGCCGTCGCCGGAGTATTTGACAGGAACCTCCGCCATCAGCTCGCCCTGCTCCAGCAGGGTGCGCAGCGAAAAGTTCTGGAACGCCCAGCGGTACAGCTGGCGGGTCTCGATGAAATTCTGATAAGGCTCGGCCGCGGTGACGGGCGCGCCCATGACCACGCAGAAGTAGTGGTAGTTGCCGTCCTCGGCCTGGGAGATTACACAGCGACCGGCTTCATCGGTGGAGCCGGTCTTGATGCCGACGATGGGGGCGTAGTAGTAGGGGCTGCTGGGGTACAGCATCTTGTTGGTGGAGTACTGCCACAGCTCGTCGTGCTTGTTGGTGGCGCCCAGGTTCACGGCGTAGTTCTTGACGACCTCGGCAAAGGTGGCATTTTTCATGGCGTATTTGCCCATAACGGCCAGGTCGTAAGCGGTGGAATAATGGTCCTGGTGGTGCAGCCCGGTAGGGTTGGTAAAATGGGTGCCGGTGCAGCCCAGCGCCTTGGCCTTGTCGTTCATCATCTCCACAAAGCGGGTGATATCCCTGGGCATAAAGTCCTCATTGCCGCCGCTGCCCACATAGCCCGCCAGAATCATGGCGGATTCATTGCCGGACTGTACCAGCGCCGAATACAACAGCTGCCGGATGGTCAGCCGCTCTCCGACGATCAGTCCGCCCAGCGAAGCGTCGGTGCCGTACAGCATATTCTGGATCCACAGGGGATAGGCGACGCTGGCGGCATCCAGGTCCGGCACGTTTTCCAGCACCAGGATGGCGGTCATGATCTTGGTAAGGGAGGCGGGGTACATCCGCTGGGAGGCGTTTTTTTCGTACAGCACCAGACCGGTATCCAGGTTTTCCAGGTAAACGGCCTGGCTGGAAACGGTAAAATCCGGCTCGTAGGCCAGGGCGGGGCAGCAGAACAGCGTCGCCGCCAGCAGCAGGGCCAGCAGTCCGCAAAGCCATCTGCGCATGATAAAACACCTCCGTGACATCAAATAGGGGGTCGGGGGATTATTCCGCCTCCGGGGCGGCTTTTTTGGAATTGATCAGGCCGGATACCTTATCGACGACCTCCGGGACCATGCCTACCACGCGGTCGGCGGTATTGGAGTAGCTCTGTACCTGTAGCAGCTTGACGTCGCCGTTTTTGACGATCAGGAACGCCAGCGGGGTGATGGAAACACCGCCGCCGGTGCCGCCGCCGAACAGCTCCTTCTGGGTGGCGGGCAGATCGCCGCCGCCGGTACCAAAGCCGAAGGAAACCCGGCTGACCGGCAGGATCACGGTGCCGTCGGGGGTGATGACCTCCTTGCCGATGACCGAGTTGGAATCAATAAGGGCCTGCAGGTTTTTCATGGAGCTTTCGGTGAGCTCGCCCAGATAATGTGCCATAAGTGTTACCAAGCCTTTCTTTGGAATATTTATGAGGCAAAGCGCAGATACGCCCGTCCGCCCTGCCACAGCAGCCGGAATCCGGCGGCCAGCAGCGCCAGCGGGGAAATCAGCAGCAGCAGGTCGGCGTCGGCCATCTCGCCCTCCGGGCCGGAAAGATAGTCCTGCGAAAGCGAAACGGCAAATTCCCGCACATGGATGTGACGGGAAAGGAAGGCGTACAGGGTATACAGCAAGGCGTGCGCCCGGCCGTAGCGCAGGGCGGTCTGGTCGGCCTCCTCGGCCGCCACGGTCATGGTGATACGACACTGCTTCAGGGTGACGGCGCCGAAAATGCGCCGCAGCGCCGTGCGCAGGGCGGGCAGCAGGTCGTTGATAAGCTGCAGCCAATCCATAAAGGGGCGGGAATCCTTTTTATCCTTTGGGGCCGCGGGCTTGCCGGCAGGCTTTTTCTCCGGCGGCGCAGCGGGGGATTTTTCCGGCAGGGGCCACAGGGCAAAGCGCCACAACAGCCAGCGGCCGTCCGCGGTCAGCTCGCCCTCATGGTAGGCGGCCCGGATCCGGCAGGGGACCAGCAGCAGCAAAAGCAGGAGTGCCGACAGCCCCAGCAGGAGCCACAGGCCCGTCACGGGTCGGCCTCCGCAGTCAGGTCGTCAAAGCCCAGCTGCTCCTCCTCGGCGGTCTCGGCCGTCTCCTCGGGGTCTTGCAGCTCCGGCAGCTCGCTGAGGTCGGAAAGTCCAAAGCAGCGCAGAAAGGCCGCCGTGGTGCGGAATGCCACCGGTCGTCCGGGCAGTTCCATGCGCCCGGCCTCCTCGATCAGCCCTTTTTCCTCCAGCGAGGCGACCACCGAGGAGCTGTCCACGCCGCGCACCTGCTCGATAAAGCTGCGGGTGACGGGCTGGTTGTAGGCGATGACCGCCAGTACCTCCATGGCGGCGTTGGAAAGGGGGGTGTTGCTGCGCAGCTCCAGCGCCGTGCGGATGACGGTATCATATCCCGAAACGGTGCATAGCTGCCAGCTGTTCTCCAGCCGGCGCAGTTCCAGCGGCAGCCCGCATTCCGCCAGGCGGTCCTGCAGCAGCACGCACTGCTCCGCCGCCTCGGCGTGGGAAAGGGCCAGCGCCTCCGCCAGCCGGTCGGTCTCCAGCGGGTCGCCCGCCGCAAACAGGATGGCAAATATCTTTTTCTGGGTATCGGTCAGGTTCATCTTTCACCCTCGCTTCGGTCAGTTTTTTGGCCCCGCCCGGTAAAGACGAGGGCGGTATCCTCCCCGTCCAGCCGGACCCGTCCGGCCTTCAGCAGCTCCAGCACCGCCATAAAGGTGGCGACCAGCTCGCTGCGGTCCCGGGTATCCTCCCAGATGTTCTGCAGGGTCAGGGTGCCGCGGCGGTAAAAACGGCGCAGCAGGTGCATGATGCGGCTGGTGACCGAAACCACCGGCTTGGCCACCAACGGAGTAAAGGCGGTCTCCTGCGGGGGCAGCCGGCGGCGTCCCCGGCCGCAGGCCGACCAGTAGGCGGCGGCCAGCTCTCCGCAGGGGTGGCGGCGGCGGTAGGTGGGGTCGATCTCCAGCGGCAGGGGGCTGCGGGTGAATACCGCCCAGCCGCTGTCCCGCAGGCGCAGCAGCGCGGCGGCCTGCTTGCAGCTCTGGTATTCCAGCAGCTGGCCCACCAGCTCGGCGCGGGGATCTTCCTCTTTTTCCTCCCGGGGCAGCAGGCTGGCCGTTTTGATGTAGACCAGCCGGGAGGCCATCTCCAAAAACTCGCTGGCGACCTCCATCTGATGCTCCTGCAGGGTACGGATGCAGGCCATGTACTGCTCCAGCAGGTCGCTGATGTTGATGTCGCAGATCTCGATCTGGTGCTTGGAAAGCAGCGCCAGGATCAGATCCAGAGGGCCTTCGTATTCGTTTACCTTAAAGGTGAGTTTTTCCATCTTTGTCGGTCCTTATCCCAAAAATGCCGTAATGGTATCCAAAAAATGAAAGACGGCGCTGCGCAGGAAGGCAAGGGGGCCGTCCAGCCAGCCCAGGAACAGGATGAGGAACACCGCAAGGATGATGTAGCGCTCATACTGCATGATCTTGTAGTAAAGGTTGGCGGGCAGCACCGCGGTGACGATGCGGCTGCCGTCCAGCGGCGGGATGGGGATGAGGTTAAAGACCGCCAGGTTGATGTTCAGCAGGCACATGATGGAAAGGATCTGTGCGATGGCGTTGGCGGTGGTAAAGCTGACGGCCAGCACGGGATACAGGAAGAAGCACCACAGCTTGTACAAAATCAGGCTGAGGAGCGCCAGAATGATATTGGCGGCGGGGCCGGCCAGCGCGGTAAGGATCATGCCCTTTTTGACGTTCTTGAAATACCGGGTTGTAACCGGCACCGGCTTGGCCCAGCCAAACCCGGTAAAGATCATCAGGATGGAGCCGAACACATCCAGGTGCGGCAGGGGATTGAGGGTAAGCCGGCCGAGATTTTTGGCAGTGGGGTCGCCCAACTTATCGCTGGCCCAGGCGTGGGCGCATTCGTGGATGGGAATGGCGGTGACCAACACCATGGCGCGCACCAGATAGGTGAACATGGTTTCCTTCAACATAGGGTTCTCCTTGCAGACCGTGATACGGTTATTCTATATTATTATATAACACATACACACAAAACACAAGCGAACAAAGCGTGAACATTGCAGCCCTGTCAATCGGGAACAAGGCAGATCCCAAAGCCAGTTCAAAAGCTCATTTTGCAGGAACGGTTAAGTAAAAAATGCAGAAAAATGGAAATATAGGGATAAAATCATAAAAATACTTGATATTTTGAAAGTTTATGGTATAGTAAAATCCAAAGTTCATTTTTATCTGCAAGAAAAGGAGAAAAATTATGCGTATTGGTTGCCCCAAAGAGATCAAAGCCCAGGAGGGCCGCGTTGCCCTGACCCCCGCCGGTGCCGACGCTTTTGTCCGCGCAGGTCATACGGTTTATATGCAGAAAGGCGCCGGCCTCGGCAGCGGCTTTGCCGATGAAGAGTATACCGCCGTCGGCGCACAGCTGCTGGAAACGCCCCGGGAGGTTTACGATATCGCCGATATGATCATCAAGGTCAAAGAGCCGCTCGCCCCCGAGTATGAGCTGCTGCGCGAAGGCCAGATCCTGTTTACCTACCTGCACCTCGCCCCCGACCCCGAGCAGACCCAAGCGCTCCTGCGCCGGAAGGTCATCGGCATCGCTTACGAGACGGTTCAGCCCGCTGACGGCAGCCTGCCCCTGCTGGCCCCGATGAGCGAAGTAGCCGGCCGCATGGCAGTACAGGTCGGCGCCACCATGCTGGAAGCCAACTGCGGCGGCCGCGGCATCCTTCTGGGCGGCGTGACCGGCGTAGAGCGCGGCAACGTCGTCGTTCTCGGCGGCGGCAATGTCGGTACCAACGCGGCCAAGATGGCAGTCGGCCTCGGCGCCAACGTCACCGTCCTTGATGTCAGCATCAAGCGCCTGGCCTACCTGGAGGATATCTTCGGCGGCCGTGTCCAGACCCTGCTCTCCAACCCGTACAACATCGCCCGCGCCGTCAAGGAGGCCGATCTGGTCATCGGCTGCGTTCTGATCCCCGGCGCCAAGGCGCCCAAGCTGGTCACCGAGGAGATGGTACAGGCCATGCGCCCCGGCTCCGCCATCGTGGATGTCGCCATCGACCAGGGCGGCTCCATCGAGACCATCGACCGTATCACCACCCATAAGGATCCCTGCTTCGTCAAGCACGGCGTCCTGCATTATTCCGTTGCCAATATGCCCGGCGGCGTTCCCCGCACCTCCACGCTGGCCCTGACCGGCGCCACCCTGCCCTACGCGCTCAAGCTCGCGAACCTGGGCGCGGAAGCTGCCTGTAAGGCCGACCCCGCGCTGATGAAGGGCCTCAACGTCTACTACGGCAAGATGACCTGCCGGAACGTTGCCGAGAGCCAGAAGCTCGAGTACGTCGACCCCACCACCCTGTTCTGATTAAGCTCATCGCAAACGCCTTTGAGAAAAGCCCCCGAGTCCGTTTGTTGGACTCGGGGGCTTTGCGCTCCTACCAGGCGCCACGCATCCCGCAGGGTCTCCGCCCTTCGGCCGGAGCGTCCTGCACAGTACCGGCCTCTCTCCCACGCAAAAAGCCCCTGCCAATGGCAGAGGCTTTGGACTCGTGGGGAAAAACTGATCAGACAGCTCTCTCTACTTTGCCGGAACGCAAGCAGCGGGTGCAGGCGTAGATACGGCAGGGAGTACCGTTTACAACTGCCTTTACCCGTCTGACATTGGGCTTCCAGGTACGGTTCGCCCGACGATGGGAGTGAGAAACCTTGATCCCGAAAGTAACGCCCTTACCACAAATTTCGCATTTTGCCATTTGTCTGCACCTCCTTATGGGGCAATATTATCATGCAACATTAGTATATTATCAAAGTTTGCGCCCAAAAGCAAGAACTTTTTTGCATAAGGCGGGCTTTTCCCGGGGGATGGCGCGCAAAACGGCATATTTTACAGCACCAAAGAAAAAAGATGAGCCCCGCGGCTTTTGAACGGCAGGGAAATTTGGTATAATAGGAAAAACGGAAGGGGGCGGCAGGTATGAGGGAAAAGATCCCGGCGCCGGTGCTGGCTCTGCTGCGGCGGCTGCACCGGGCGGGCTTTGAGGCCTACCCGGTGGGCGGCTGTGTGCGGGATATCTGGCGCGGCGTGCCGCCTCACGATTGGGATATTGCCGTTTCGGCGCTGCCGCAGCAGGTGGAAGCCCTGTTTGCCGACTGCCGGGTGATCGAAACGGGGCTGCGGCACGGCACGGTAACGGTGCTGGCGGGGGGATACCCGGTGGAGATCACCAGCTTCCGGGGAGAGAGCGGCTATACCGACGGACGGCGGCCGGACAGCGTGCAGTTCGGCGTGAGCCTGCAGCAGGATCTGGCCCGGCGGGATTTTACCATCGGGGCCGTGGCGTGGGATGTGCAAAATGACTGCCTCATCGATCCCTACGGCGGCCAACAGGACTGGCAGGCCCGCCTGCTGCGGGCGGTGGGGAATCCGGAACGCCGCTTTGCCGAAGACGGCCTGCGCGTCCTGCGGGGGCTGCGCTTTGCGGCGACGCTGGGCCTGACGGTCGAACCGGCGACGGCGGCGGCGCTGCGGCGCTGCGCTCCCATGCTGCGGCGCATCGCGCCGGAGCGGGTGCGGGAAGAGCTGGAAAAGCTGCTCTGCGGAGAATACGCCGCGCCGGTGCTGCGGGAATATATCGGGACGGTCGGCGTGGTGCTGCCGGAACTGCTGCCGATGGTGGGCTTTGCCCAGCGCAACCCCCACCACAACCGCGATGTATGGGAGCACACGCTGGCGGTGCTGCAGAATGTCCCGGCGGAGCGGACGCTGCGCTGGGCGGCGCTGCTGCACGATGTAGCCAAGCCGCAGTGCTGCACCGTGGATGAAAAAGGGATCCGGCACTTTTACGGGCACCAGGCGGCCGGGGCCGGCGTCGCGGAAAAGCTGCTGCGGCGGCTGCGGTGCGAGACCCGGCTGGTGGATGACGTGACCGAGCTGATCCGCATCCACGATATCCGCTTCGAGGCTACCGAGGCAATGGCGGTGCGCTGGGCAGGCCGCTGGGGGGAACGGCGCTTTCTGCAGTTTCTGGCGCTGCGCCGGGCGGATACGCTGGGGCAGGCCGCCCCGGAACAGGCGCAGCCCTACTACGAGGCGATGATCGCCCACCTGGCGGCAGCCAGGGAAAAACACGCCTGCTTTACGCTGCGGGAGCTGGCGGTCAACGGGGAGGATCTGCTGGCGCTCGGCTGCCGTGGCAAGGCCGTCGGACAGACCCTGGAAGCGCTGCTCCACGCCGTGCAGGAGGGGCGGCTCCCCAACCAAAAAGCCGCGCTGCTTGCCTCGCTGCAAACAAAAGCCGCAGCCGCCGGCGAATCCGACGGCTTTTGCAAGCCATTATAGGGGAGCCGTTCCCACCCGGAAGCTTCACACGCACCCAGGGTTTTCTCTTTATCATATGCCCTGCTTTTCCTAACCGGAGGGTGTGCGGTCAGCGCCCCGTTTTGTCCGGGCGTCGGAAGCGAAAAGCCTTTTGGAAAATCCACTGACAGCTTTGCCGGGGGATTCCCCAATCTAAAAGAGCCTGTCAAAAGACAGGCTCTTTTCCCATCGTGGTGCCTATGCTGCGGCGGGAACGCCGCGCTGCGTTATCGGTTAAAAAGCAGCATCAGGATATGGCAAAGGACCGAAACGGCCGCCACCGCGGTACAGGCCCAGGCGTTCTTTTCGGACCGCCGGCCCAGCAGCCCTGCCAGGCCGAACCCGATCCCCAGCAGCGTGGGCAGCAGAACGGCGAGGGGTTTGGCCATGGTACCGCTGGCCTCCCCGGAAAAGCTTATCTGCGTGATGACCTCCTGCGGCAGTAAAAACCAGCCCACCAGCGCCAGAGCCAGACAGGCCGCCATGCACAGGGCGGTAACGATTTTACGGATGCTCATGTGTTTTCCCCTCCCAGGTAAGTAAATCGATGAGGATAGGTTTGACCGTCGCGCTCGACAGGCTCGCTCCACATGGCAAGGGGCCGCACCCACAGGCCGCCTTCGCCGTACAGCGCGCGGTAAACGACCATCCATTCCTGCGTTTCGCTATGGCGGGCAAAATCCACCAGCAGGTATTCGCCGCCCTTAAAGTGCCGGTAGCGGCCAAGCGGGGGAAATTCAGGGTGGGACATGGCAGGCGCTCCTTTCTTTCGGCTTTGTGCAGAGGGCCGGGTCCGGCGGAGCCGCCGCCGGGCTTCGCCCGGCGCCCGCGCCTTCGGCGCGGGTCCGCAGCCCAAAGGGCTGCGGACGGCTCCGCCGCTTCTGCGGCCGGGTTTCTTTTCCAACAGTATACCAAAGCGCCCCGGCGTTTGCAATGCCCTTTGACAGACCGTGCCGTTACGGTTACAATAGGGATCAGAAAACAAATAGGAGGTATCCCCATGAATCCGTCCAAAGTGTATTTTACCGACCTGCGCACCAACAATGGCGGAAACCTGCCCCAAAAGCTGCAGCGCCTGATCCGTGCGGCGGGGATCGGCTCCATCGATATGGAAAAGAAATTCGTCGCCATCAAGCTGCACTTCGGCGAACCGGGCAACCTGAGCTTCTTGCGGCCCAACTACGCCAAGGCGGTCGCCGATGTGGTAAAGGAGCAGGGCGGGCTTCCCTTTCTGACCGACTGCAATACCCTGTACGTCGGCCGGCGCAAGCACGCGCTGGAGCATATCGAAGCTGCGCAGGAAAACGGCTTTTCCCCACTGTCCACCGGGTGCCAGATCATCATCGGGGATGGGCTGAAGGGGACCGACGAAGCGGAGGTGCCGGTGGAGGGCGGCGAGTATGTCAAAACGGCCAAAATCGGGCGCGCGGTCATGGATGCCGATGTGTTCATCAGCCTGACGCATTTTAAGGGGCATGAATCCACCGGCTTTGGCGGCGCCATCAAGAATATCGGGATGGGCTGCGGCAGCCGCGCCGGCAAAATGGAGCAGCACTGCAGCGGCAAGGTCTCGTCCGACCCCCAGAAGTGCGTGGGCTGCGGCGCCTGCGCCAAGGCCTGCGCACAGGGCGCGATTGCCTACGGCAAGGACCGCAAAGCGGTGATCGATGCGGAAAGGTGTGTGGGCTGCGGACGCTGCCTCGGCCACTGCAACTTTGATGCCATCCACAACCGCAACTGGAACGCCGGCGACCTGCTGAACCGCAAGATGGCGGAATATACCAAGGCGGTGCTGGCAGGGAGACCGTCGTTCCACATCAGTATGGTCATCGATATCAGCCCCAGCTGTGACTGCTGCAGCACCAACGATGCCCCTATCCTGCCGGACATCGGGATGTTTGCCAGCTTTGACCCCGTGGCGCTGGATCAGGCCTGCGCCGATGCCTGCAACCGCCAGCAGCCCCTGCCGAACAGCCAGCTCGCCGAGAATATGGCATCGCCCGGGTTCTGCGATCACCACGATCACTTTATCAACAACGCCCCGGAAACCGACTGGCGCGTCTGCCTGGAGCACGCCGAAAAAATCGGAGTGGGCACCCGTGCCTACGAGCTGGTCCGGGTCAAATAACCTCCGCAAAGGCAGCATACTCCCGCCCGCCGCATTTCATGCGGCGGGCGGCTTTGGTCTGTACAGGGGGCGGCTGTGCGGCCCGCAGGGCCGTCCGCCCCCCAAGGGGGCGGACGCCGCGGCCTTCGGCCGCGGGCTCCGGCAAAGGCCGGAGCGCCCTGCGGGCCTGCCGGCTCCCGTTGGTGAATTTTGGGTGAAAAATGTGCCCTTCAAATTGACAAATACACATAGTGTGTATTATAATCCAAACTGGCGCGGTAAAAAGCGCCGATTTTCCCGAAAGGAGCGAGAGGAATGTCGATCGCAGGCCAGCCCATGGATAAACGGATGCTGCGCACCCGCGAAGCGATCCGCTGCGCGCTGCTCTCGCTGCTGAACCAGAAGGATGTTTCTCAGATCACGGTCTCGGAGCTGACCGAAAAGGCCGCCATCAGCCGCAAAACCTTTTATTTGCACTATTCCAGTGTGGATGAGGCGCTGCAGGAGCTGGAAAACGAGATCGAGCAGTGGCTGCTGGCCCAGCTGGCCCAAAGCGACGTCTGGGGCAACCGGCACGATCTTTACAGCATCCTCAGCCGGATGGACCGGGCCCTGCAGGAGCACGAGACCTATTCCTGCTACCTGGAAAACCGCCGTTCCCGCTATTTTCTGATGTACCGGCTCAAAAATTCCATCGTGCGGATGGTAAAGGAGCAGCTGCAGCAGAACATTCCCGGGGCGGAGGAGGATATGGAGGCGGCCGCCGATTTTGCGGTATCCGGCGTCCTTTCCATGTACTACGAATGGCTGACAGCCCAGCAGGTAACGCTGCGGCAGCTGGCGGATAAGGCCCAAAAGCTGCTTTTCGGTGCCGTGCGGGGCCTTTTGGGGAAAAGAACAGAAGAAAAGGAGTAACAAAATGTCAGAGCAGTATCAACACCGCAGGGGCGACCGCAGGGACGGCCGGCTGCTGCGGGAGCTGGATTCCCTGCACTATATTACGGGTATTATTTACCCCAACCGCTGCGATAATGAGGCATACATCGGCCTGCGGGTGGATCTGACCCCCATCAACGAATACCTCAAGAAGAAAAACGAGGGGGAGGAATTGTTCCCCTACACCATGTTCCATGTCATCACCGCGGCGCTCATCAAGACCATCACCCTGCGTCCCAAGCTGAACCGCTTTATCGCCAACTGCAACTTTTACCAGCGCAACGAGGTGACGGCCTCCTTCATCGTCAAAAAGAAATTCAGCGATAACGGCGGCGAGTCGCTGGCTTTTATCCACGCCAAGGATGAGGAGACGGTGGACACCCTGCACGAGCAGCTCTTCAAAAAGATCAGCAACTGCCGCAGCGAGGATACCGGCGATTCCACCGAGGAGGCCATGGATATCCTGAACAAGCTGCCCCGCTGGCTTTCCAAAACCGCCATCAAGTTCATCTGCTGGCTGGACCGTCACGGCTGGGTGCCCAAAAGCATGGTGGAAAGCGACCCGTATTATTCCTCGGTGGTGCTTTCCAACCTCGGCTCCATCGGGCTCAAGTGCGGTTACCACCATCTCACCAACTGGGGCACCTGCTCGCTGTTCTGCATTGTGGGCGAAAAGAAGCTGGCCCCTTACTTTGCCGCCGACGGCAGCTTCGAGATGCGTGAAACGCTGGACCTGGGCCTGACCATCGACGAACGCCTGGCCGACGGCTACTATTATTCCAGAAGCATCAAATTACTGAAGTACTTACTGGAGCACCCCACCCTGCTGGAGCGCCCTGCCAATGAGGAGGTAGACTATGAGTAATACCCAAACCCGCGCCCCCTGGCTCAAGAACCTGGGCGACGTCCCCGCTACGCTGGAATATTTCCAGGGCAGTATGTACGAAGCAATCGAAAAGGTGGCCCAACAGTATCCGGATTACGTGGCCTACGATTTTATGGGCAAATCCACCACCTACAAAAAATTCGTGGAGCAGATCAACCTGTGCGCCCGCGCCCTCAAGGCCATCGGCATCCGGGAAGGGGATAAGATCACCATCTGTATGCCCAACTGTCCGCAGACCGTCACCATGTTCTACGCGGTCAACCTGGTGGGCGGCATCGCCAATATGGTGCATCCCCTTTCCAGCGAAAAGGAGATCGAGTTTTATCTCCGGGAATCGGGCAGCATCTGCGCCATCACGCTGGACCAGTTCTACAACAAGTTCGAGGCTATCCGCCAGAATGTGGAAAACCTCAACAATGTCATCATCGCCAGCATCAAGGATGAGCTTTCCAAGCCCATCAAGGTGGGCTATATGCTCACCGAAGGCCGCAAGATGCAGAAGATCCCGGCGGACGCTCCCATCATCCGCTGGAAGGATTTTATAAAGATGGGCAACGGCTACCGCTGGAAGTACAAGGCCCGCAAGGAGGGCAAGGATGCCGCCGTGATCCTGTACAGCGGCGGCACCACCGGCATCACCAAGGGGATCCTGCTTTCCAACCTCAACTTCAACGCGCTGGGTCAGCAGATCGTCGCCACCAACCCGATGTTCCGTCCCGGCGATAAGATGCTGGCGGTCATGCCCATGTTCCATGGCTTCGGCCTGGGCGTTTCCATCCATTCCATGCTTTCGCAGGGCGGGCGTTGCGTGCTGGTGCCCCGCTTCACTCCCCAGAGCTACGCCAAGCTTATCCTCAAGCACAAGTGCAACTTCATCGCCGGCGTCCCCACCCTGTACGAGGCGCTGCTGCGCATCCCCACCATGGATGGGGCGGATCTCAGCTTCCTCAAGGGTGTGTTCTCGGGCGGCGACAGCCTTTCCATCGAACTCAAAAAGCGGTTCGATAAGTTCCTGTTCGATCACCATGCCGTGGTGCAGGTGCGGGAGGGCTACGGTACCACCGAATGCGTGACCGCCAGCTGCCTGACCCCCACCCATATGGCCAAGGAAGGCTCCATCGGCCTGCCGTTCCCCGATACCTTCTACGATATCGTAAAGCCCGGCACTCAGGAAAGCCTGCCCTACGGCGAGGAGGGCGAAATCTGCATCTCCGGCCCCACCGTCATGATGGAGTATGTGGGCCACCCCGAGGAGACGGCGCAGACCCTGCAGACCCATCCCGACGGACGGGTCTGGGTACACACCGGCGACCTGGGCTATATGGATGACGACGGCTTTATTTACTTTAAGCAGCGCATCAAGCGCATGATCATCACCAGCGGCTACAATGTGTACCCCAGCCAGCTGGAAAATATCCTGGACGCCCACGACCTGGTGCAGATGAGCTGCGTCATCGGCGTACCGGACAGCCTGAAGATGCAGAAGGTCAAGGCGTTTGTGATGCTCAAGCCGGGCCTCAAGCCCTGCGAGGAATACCGCGAGATCCTGATGGCGTACTGCCGCAAGAACATCGCCAAGTACGCCATGCCGTACGAGATCGAGTTCCGCGACCAGCTGCCCAAGACGCTGGTGGGCAAGGTAGCCTACCGCGTGCTGGAGGAAGAGGAGGTCGCCCGTCTGCAGGCCGCCGGCGAAGCCGGGGAAGCGGCCAAAGCCAACGAAGCGTAAGGTCCGCAGCAGGCTGCATAAAAGGAGACCGGCGCCCCGGCGGGCAGCCGGTCTCTTTGGCTTTTCGGGGGGCGGCGCGCCGTTGGCAGCCGCTAATAACCCCCAAAGGCAAGGGAAAACCCAAAAGGAAAAATAACAGCGCGCCAAAACAAAAAGACCCCGAACAGAGGGAATTTCTCTGCTCAGGGCCTTTTTCCTTTATCTTCGGCAGATGCCTGTCCTGCCTTTTTCAGCCTGTCTGGCGTGCCCTATGGGCGGCGGGTCAGACGGCGTGCTCACTCCAGCAGGGAGCGGCCGGTCATTTCCTCGGGCTGCGGCAGACCCATCGCCTGCAGCATGGTCGGGGCGATATCCGCCAGCCGACCGCCGCTGCGCAGCTTTATGTCGCCGAAGCCGATGGCAACAAAGGGCACCGGATTGGTGGTGTGTGCGGTAAAGGGCGCGCCGTTTTCGTCAGCCATCTGGTCGGCGTTGCCGTGGTCGGCGGTCAAAAACGCCCGGCCGCCGGCCTTTTCCAGCGCCGCCAGCAGCCGCCCCAGGCAGGTATCCACCGCCTCCACCGCCTTCACTGCCGCCTCGAATACGCCGGTGTGGCCCACCATATCGCAGTTGGCGTAGTTCAGGATGATAACGTCATACCGGCCGCTCTCGATGCGCCGGACGGCCTCGTCGGTGACCGCGTAGGCGCTCATTTCGGGCTGCAGGTCATAGGTGGCCACCTTGGGGCTGGGGATCAGCACGCGGTCCTCGCCCTCGTAGGGGGCCTCCACGCCGCCGTTGAAGAAAAAGGTCACATGGGCGTACTTTTCGGTTTCGGCAATGCGCAGCTGCGTTTTGCCCAGCCGGGAAAGGTACTCTCCCAGGGTGTTGGCCAGGCTCTCCGGCCGGTAGGCCACCTCCACGTTCGGCATGGTGGCATCGTACTGGGTCATGCAGATATAGGTCAGCGGGAAAAAGCCCTTTTCCCGTTCAAAGCCGGCAAAATCCGGGTCGACCAGGGTGCGGGTCAGCTCGCGGGCGCGGTCGGGCCGGAAGTTAAAGAAGATCACCGAATCGCCGGCTTTGATCCCGGCGCCCTCGGTCACCACCGTAGGTACGATAAATTCGTCGGTGACGCCCGCATCGTAGCTCTTCTGCATCACGGCCACGGGGTCGGGGTCTTTATTGCCCTTGCCGTTCACGATGGCGTCGTAGGCCAGCTTGACCCGTTCCCAGCGGTTATCCCGGTCCATGGCGTAGTAGCGCCCGCTTACGGTGGCAATCTGCCCCAGCCCCAGCTCCTTGATCTTTTGCTGCAAAGCGGCAATAAATTCGATCCCGGAGGTCGGCGGCACGTCGCGGCCATCCATAAAGCAGTGCAGGTATACCCGTTCCACCGCGAACCGCCGGGCCATCTCCATCAGGCCGTACAGGTGGCGGATATGGCTGTGGACGCCCCCGTCGGAAAGCAGCCCCATCAGGTGCAGCGCCTGTCCGGGGCGTCTGGCGTTTTCCATCGCCGCGGTCAGCGCCGGATTGCCCAGCGCCTCGCCCTCGTCAAAGGATTTGGTGATGCGGGTCAGCTCCTGGTACACAATGCGCCCTGCGCCGATGTTGGTGTGTCCCACCTCACTGTTGCCCATCTGCCCGTCCGGCAGGCCCACATCCATGCCGGAAGCCCCGATCCGGGTATGGGGGCAGCAGGCCATCAGGTGATCCAGATGGGGGGTGCGCGCCGCGGCAATGGCGTTGCCTTTCGTCTCCTCCCGGCAGCCAAAGCCGTCCAGGATGATCAGTGCAAGCGGCTGTTTCATGGCGGTTCCCCCTTTCAGCGGCCGGCGGCCGCTACGATGGCGGCAAAGTCCGGCGCCTTCAGCGAAGCGCCGCCGATCAGCCCGCCGTCGATATCCGGCTGGGCCAGCAGCCCTGCGGCATTTTTGGCGTTCATGCTGCCGCCGTACTGGATCGTCGTCCTTTCGGCGACGGCCTCGCCGTACAGCCGCGCCAGCAGGCCGCGGATAAACCCGTTCACCTCGCCTGCCTGCTCCTCGGTGGCGGTGCGGCCGGTACCGATGGCCCACACCGGCTCATATGCCAGGATGACCCGCCGCAGCTCCTCGGCGGTCACGCCGGCCAGCGCCTTCTTCACCTGGATGGCGATGACCTCCTCGGTGATGCCGGCTTCCCGCTGCTCCAGCGTTTCGCCCACACACAGGATCCCCTTAAGTCCGGCGTTCAGCGCGGCGCGCAGCCGCTTTGCCACCGTCTCGTCGGTCTCGCCGAAGTACTGCCGGCGCTCGCTGTGCCCGATGATGACGTACTGCACCCCCAACTCCCGCAGCATCTCGGCCGAGATTTCTCCGGTAAAGGCGCCGCTTTCGGCCCAGTGGCAGTTTTCGGCTCCAATCTTCACCCCGGTCCCTTCGGTCAGCGCCAGGGAGGTCTCCAGGTCGGTGTAGGGGGTGCAAAGCACCACCTCGCAGCCGGCATCCTTTACCAGCGGCAGCAGCTCGGTGATGAGCGTGGCTGCCTCGGCGCGGTTCTTGTTCATCTTCCAGTTGCCGGCGATCACCGCCGGGCGTTTTGTTTTATTCATATTCGTTTCCTCCTGTGACCCCCCTGCCGGGAAAAAGCCGCCGCCTTCTGCGAAAAAGCACCGGGCGCCCCTCCGCTCCCCTTCGGGCTGCCCCTGCCGGGCAGCCCTCTTTCGCTGCGGTGCGCCCTCTGCCGCGGGGAGTTCCCTCGGCGGGGGGGAATCGTGCAATGGCATACGGCCCCGTGCTCTGCGGGGCCGTAATCTCTTGGCTTATTTATCCCGGATGCAGGCAATACCGGGCAGCAGGGTCCCCTCCAGATACTCCAGCGAGGCGCCGCCGCCGGTGGAGATATGGCTCATCTTATCGCCAAAGCCCAGCTGCTGGACTGCCGCCGCGCTGTCGCCGCCGCCGATGATGGTGGTCGCGTCGGTCTCGGCCAGCGCTTTGGCCACCGCAATGGTCCCCTCCGCCAGCACCGGGTTCTCAAAGACGCCCATCGGGCCGTTCCATACGACGGTCTTGGCGTCTTTTACCGCCTCGGCGTACAGGGCGCGGGTTTTGGGGCCGATATCCATTCCCATGCGGTCGGCGGGAATCTTGTCGCTGTCCACCGTCAGGGTCTCGATGGGGGCGTCGATGGGGTTCGGGAATTGGGCGGTGGTCACGGTATCCACCGGCAGCACCAGCCGCACGCCGTTTGTTTCGGCCTTTTTCATCATCTCCCGACAGTAATCGATTTTCTCGGCATCCAGCAGGGAGGTGCCCACTTCAAAGCCCTTGGCCGCCAGGAAGGTGTAGGCCATGCCGCCGCCGATGATCAGGGTATCCACCTTATCCAGCAGGTTGTTGATGACCTTGAGCTTATCGGCCACCTTGGCACCGCCCAGGATCGCCACCAGCGGACGGACAGGCTGCTCCACGGCGTTGCCCAGGTAATTGATCTCTTTTTCCATCAAGTAGCCCACGGCGGTCTCCCGGATGTAGTCGGTCACGCCGACGGTGGAGCAGTGGGCGCGGTGGGCGCTGCCGAAGGCGTCGTCCACATATACCTCCGCCAGCGAGGCCAGCTCCCGGCTGAAGGCGGGGTCGTTCTTGGTTTCCTCGGGGCGGAAGCGAGTATTCTGCAGCACCAGAATATCGCCGTCCTTCATATCGGCGGCCATACGGCGGGCATTTTCGCCCACGACGGTATTGTCATCCGCAAACAGCACAGGGCGGCCCATCAGCTCCGCCAGGCGGGCGGCGACCGGCGCCATGGTAAAGGCGGGATCGGGGCCCTTCGGCTTGCCCAGGTGGGAGCAGAGGATCACCCGGGCTCCATGGTCGGCCAGGTAACGGATGGTCGGGATAGCCCCCACAATCCGGTTATCGTTGGTGACCTTACCGTCCTTCAGCGGCACGTTAAAATCCACCCGCACCAGTACGCGGCGGCCCTTCACGTTCAGATCTTCCACGGTTACTTTGTTCAAAAAAGACATTCGGCACCCTTCTTTCTTTCAAAATGCGCTGCCGTGCAGTTCGGCAATTTGTTCCGCTTTTATTTTACTCTATTGTGTCCGGTAATGCAAGCAATTTGTGAAAAAATTAACTTATTTTAACTCCCATTGCAGTCGGTGCAGCTGTCCCGCGTTCTGCAGCAGCGGAAAGTCCCACTGCCGCAGCGCCTCGTACACCCCGATGGCCACCGAGTTGGAAAGGTTCAGGCTGCGCAGCCCCTGCCGCATGGGGAATCGAAGGCACTGCGCCGGGTGCTGCACCAGCAGCTCCTCCGGCAGTCCGGCGTCCTCCCGGCCGAACAGCAGCCAGCAGCCGTCCGGGTAGACGGCCTCGGTATAGACGTGCTGCGCCTTGGTGGTAAAGTAAAACATTTTATCCTGCTCACCGCGGTGCTGCTCCATAAAATCCGCAAGGCTCCGGTAGGTGGTCACGTCCAAATACTGCCAGTAATCCAGCCCCGCCCGCCGGAGCTTCGCGTCATCTATGGTAAAGGCCATCGGCTCCACCAGGTGCAGCCGGGCGCCGGTGGCGGCGCAGGTGCGGGCAATATTCCCCACGTTCTGCGGGATCCGCGGCTCCACCAGTACTATGTTCAGGATCGGCATGGCGATCCACCTCCTCGTTGGTTTTTCTGCAGGGGACGGGATCCGGCCGCAGGCCGGGCCTGCCCTGCGGGCAGGCCCTCCCGCGAACTTCGTTCGCGGCGGCGGCTTCGCCGCCGGGCCTGCGGCCCGCTTACCCCGCCCCCTTTTGGCCCTGGTTTCTTGCTCTCATTTTACCACATTTTTGTCCCAAAACCCCCTGGTTTGTAAATCTTTTGTAAAAAAAAGTGTGATCTGTACCAAAACACTGCAAAAAACCCCGGTTTTGAGCGTATTAGTGAAAGGAGTGTTTCAAACCATGCAAGAACAAGCGAACTACCTCAACTCCCGGCAAAAGGTTTTTTGCCACTGGTACGCGCTTACGCGCAATGCCGAAGCGGCCGCGGCGCGCTGCTGGCAGGCGCCCGAAAAACAGCGGGAGGCCGTCCGGCTGCTGGAATCCCCCCCTGCCCGGCAGTATCTCGAAGAGATTGAAGCGGCGCTGAGCGGCAGCCGGCGGGAGCCGACCGTGGAGGAGGGATACCGCAAGCTGGCCTTCGGCCCGGTGTCCGACGCCGTCCGGCTGATGTTCCCCGAGGAGGGCCGCGTGCCGGAGATCGAGGGGATGGACCTGTTCAACATTGCCAAGATCAGCGCCGCCCGGGGCGGCCTGGAGATCACCTTCTTCGACCGGCTGGAAGCGCTGGACAGGCTTTCCGCCCGGCAAAAGGAGGAGGCGGCCCCCCGGGATGCCTTCGGCTTTCTGGATGCGGTGGCGGCGGGCGCCGCGGCGCTGGAGGAAAACGGATGATGAAATTCGTGCCCTTCAGTCCCAAACAGCTCCGGGTGCTCACCTGGTGGCGGCCCCGCTCGCCGGATTGCCGGCGGGACGCCATTCTGTGCGACGGGGCGGTGCGCAGCGGCAAAACGCTCTGCCTGTCGCTTTCCTTCGTGATGTGGGCCACCCAGTGCTTCTCCAGCATGGATTTTGCCCTCTGCGGCAAAACCATTCTGTCGCTGCAGCGCAACCTGCTGGAGCCGCTGCTGCCGGTGCTGCGCGGCATGGGCTACACCTGCCGCTACCAGGCAGGGCAGCGGCGGCTGACGGTCAGCCGGGGCGCGGTTGCCAACCGGTTTATCCTGTTCGGCGGCCGGGATGCTGGCAGCGCCTCGCTCATTCAGGGGATCACCCTGGCCGGCGTGCTGCTGGATGAGGCGGCGCTGATGCCCCGCTCCTTTGTGGAGCAGGCGCTGGCCCGCTGCTCGGTGCCCGGTTCCCGGTACTGGTTCAGCTGCAACCCCGAACACCCCTTTCACTGGTTCTATCGGGAGTGGATTGAAAAGGCGGAGGAGAAAAACTGCCTGTATCTCCACTTCACCATGCGGGATAACCCCTCCCTGACCCCGGAGATCCGACGGCGGTACGAGGGGCTGTATTCCGGGGCGTTCTACCGGCGCTTTGTGCTGGGGGAATGGTGCGCCCCCAGCGGGGCGGTCTACCCCATGTTTTCGGTCCGGGACCACGTGACCGATACCCTGCCGGCCCACCTCACCGACTGGTACCTCAGCTGCGATTACGGCACCGTCAACCCCTGCTCCATCGGGCTGTGGGGCTACTGCCCCGACGATGGCGTCTGGTACCGTACCGCCGAGTATTACCACGATTCCCGCAAAACGGGGATCCAGAGGACCGACGAGGAGTACTACGCGGCGCTCTGCGCCCTGGCCGGGGACCGGCGCATCCGGGGAGTAGCGGTGGACCCGTCAGCCGCCAGCTTTATGGAGTGTATCCGACGTCACGGCGTCTACACCGTCCTCCCCGCCCAAAACGACGTCCTGGACGGCATCCGCCGGGTCAGCGAGCTGCTGCGCCGCCGCCGGCTGCGGTTTTCGGCCGCCTGTCGGGATACCCTGCGGGAATTCGCCCTCTACCAATGGGAGGAAAACGCCCGGGAGGACCGGCCCCGCAAGGAAAACGACCATGCCATGGATGAGATCCGGTACTTTGTTTCCACCGTGCTTTCTCCCCCCGAAAAGAACCGGGCCCCCTTTTGTGCGGCTGCCGTCCCCCGGCAGCCCCAACAGGGAATGAACCGAAAGGAGGAATCCGAAGATTGGGTATTTTGATCCCCAAAAACAAAAAGGCGGGACGGGCGGCGGTGCAAACGGCGCCCCAGCCGCCGCAGCGCTCCTGGCAGCCGCAGCGTTTTTTGCCGGCGGAAGCCCCGCTATACGACGCCCTGCGGCAAAGCGTGCCGATCATCGAAGCCGCCCTGCAGAAGATCGTGCGGCTGACGGTGGATTTTACCGTCCGCGCCGCCGACCCCGCTGCCCAGCCGCTGCTGGAGCGCTTTGCGGCCGAAGTGCCGGTCGGGGCCTCCGGCGTCGGGCTGGAGACCTTTGCCTGCCGTTACCTCGATAGCCTGCTGTGCTACGGCAACGCCGTGGGCGAGGTGGTGCTCAACCACCGCCGGGACGGCATCGCGGGGCTGTATCTGCCGCCGCTCGGCCATCTTTCCTTTACCCAGGGCGACACCCCGCTGGAGGCGGTCATCTGCACCGGCAGCGGCCGCGACCGGCGTCCGCTGCCCTGCCCCGAGCTGGTGCTGTTCACCGCCCTGCACCCGGCGCCCGGCAGCATTACCGGGCAGTCGCTGCTCTTTGGCCTGCCTGCCGTTTCCCGCGTGCTGCTGCAGATCTATTCCGCCATCGGGCAGAACTTTGAGCGGATGGGCAACCTGCGCTATGCCGTGACCTACCGTCCCGCGCCCGGCGACCAGACCGACGCCGCCGCCGTTGCCGGCGAGATCAGCCGGGAATGGAGCGCCGCCATGCAGGCGGCCGCCGCCGGGGAGATCCGGGATTTTGTGGCGGTGGGCGATGTGGATATCCGGGTCATCGGCGCCGATAACCAGTTTATCAGCACCGAGGTTCCCGTCCGCCAGCTGCTGGAGCAGATCGTGGCCAAGCTGGGGCTGCCGCCTTTTCTGCTGGGCCTCAGCTGGAGCAGTACCGAGCGGATGAGCAGCCAGCAAAGCGACCTTTTGACCGGCGAGCTGGAATCCTACCGCAAGCTGCTGACCCCTGTGCTGGCCAAAATCTGCGGGCTGTACCTGCGCAGCCAGGGCTATGCCCCCGCCGTGACGGTGGAATGGGGCACCATCAGCCTGCAGGATGAGACCGAGCTGGCTACCGCCCGCCTGACCCGTGCTCGGGCCGAGGAGCTGGAGCGGAAGCTGGCCGCCCAAACCAAGGAGGTGAACCGATGAACGAAACAAGGAATCAGGCAAGAGTGGAACAGGAGAGTGTCCCGGTGACACAGGAGGAGCTGGAGGAGATTGCCCGGTACAGCCGTCGCCGGCTGACCGCCGAAGAGGTGTATACCTTTCCGCTGGTGCTGTGTGACAACGACCTGGACCGGGACTACGAATGCTTTACCGATGAGGCGCTGGAAAAGCTGGCCGGGCTGTTCTGCGGCAAGACAGGCATTTTTGACCACGACCCCCGAGGGGAAAAACAGACGGCCCGTATCTACCGCTGCCGGGTGGAGACCGAGGAGGGCCGCCTGAACCACCGGGGCGAGCCGTACAAGGCGCTGCGGGCCTGGGCCTACATGGTGCGCACCGCCGCCAACGCCGACCTCATCCTGGAGATCGAGGGCGGCATCAAAAAGGAGGTCAGCGTGGGCTGCGCCGTAGCGGGCAGCTATTGCTCGGTGTGCGGGGCGGACCGCCGGGAAAACCCCTGCGGCCACCACCCCGGCAAAAAGTACGGCGGCGTGTTGTGCTACACCCTGCTGGACAACCCCACCGACGCCTACGAATGGAGCTTTGTAGCCGTACCGGCTCAGCCGGCCGCCGGTGTGACCAAAAGCCGCAGCGTCCGCCGGGCGCTGTGCCTGACCCCGGAGCGCGCCCTGGCCGAAATGGAAAAGGGCGAGCTGCATCTGGATGCCGTTTCGGCGGAGGGGCTGCGCCGGCATATCGCCCTGCTGGAACGGCAAAGCGAGGAGGCCGGACGCTACCGGCGCTCGCTTTGTGAGGAGATCCGGCGCAGCGCCCTGCTGGCCCAGCCCGAACTGGAGCCGGCCCTGCTGGAAAAGGGTATGACGGCCCTTTCCGTCGGGGAGCTGGAAACGCTGGGACAGCTGATGCGGCGGCAGGCCGAACGGCGCTTTGCCCCGACGGTGCAGACCGCCCCGCCCCCCAAAGACCCCGGAAACGACAACAGTCCGTTTTGCATCTGAGAGAAAACAGGAGGAAATGACTATGAACTATCAGGATATCACCATCAACAAGACCCTGTACCGCGGCAGCGAGAGCTTTGCCGAGCGCCTGGAGCAGCTGGACCCCACCGAAAACTACCGCGGCACCGAGCTGGACGGGCTGGACGCCTTCCAGCGGCAGCTCAAGCGCTTTGACATTCAGGTGGGCGGCAGCCACTCCAGCACCCTGGAGAAGTTCTTCCAGAACGCCCAGAGCGCCGTGCTGTTCCCCGAGTACATCATGCGGGCCGTTCGTCAGGGCATGGAGGAGAGCGATCCCCTTTCCGCCGTCGTTGCCGCCCGTACCGAGATCAGCGCTACCGATTACCGCGGCCTGTGCACCAACGACGGCCTGGCGGCGGAGGTGACCGCCGAGGGCGCGGCCCTTTCGGCCACCGCTATCTCCCTCAAGGATAAGATCACCACCCTGAAAAAGCGCGGCAGAATGCTGAAAGCCTCCTACGAGGCGATCCGCTTCCAGCGCCTGGACCTGTTCACCCTGGCGCTGCGCCGCATCGGCGCCGAGATCGCCCGCAGCCAGATGGCGGACGCGGTAGCGGTGCTGACCGCCGGCGACGGCTCCACCGGCAGCGTCCCCCAGAAGCTGACCACCGCCGGCACCGCGCTGGCCTACAGCGACCTCATCACCCTGTGGAGCAGCTTTACCGCTTACCGCATGAACACCATGCTGGTTAACGCCAAAACGGCCGCCGACATTCTGGCGCTGGAGGCCTTCTGTGACCCCTCCACCGGGCTGCATTTCCAGAACACCGGCAAGCTGGGCACCCCGCTGGGCGCCGAGATGATCGTCTGCGACGCGGTGGCCGATAACACCATCATCGCGCTGGACCGCCGCTACGCCCTGGAAATGGTGGTGGGCGACGCCGTAACGGTGGACGCCGACCGCCTGATCGACTGCCAGCTGGAGCGCGCCGCCGTCTCCTCCACCGCCGGGTTCTCGGTTCTGTTCCCCGACGCCATCCGCGTGATGACCGTCAAGTCCGGTTCCTGAGCCGGACGGGCCCTGAGATAAGGAGGCAGACGAATGGACCTTGAGATGATCCTGCAGAAATTCGCGGTGTTCTCCGGGCTGACCGGAGACGCGCTGCAGGCCTGCCTGCCCTATTGCCGGGACGCCATGCAGGAGCTGCTTGCCCGCAAGCGGGCGGAGCTGACCGCCACGGAGCCTTTGGGCTCCGCGGCGGCGGCACTGGCCTATTACCGCTGGTGCCTGGCCCAGATGAGCGGCAGCGCCCAGCCCCGCATCGGGGCGGCGGCGCTGGTAACCGGGGAAACGCTGGCGGCCGCCAAAGCGCTGTGCGAGCAGTATCTGGCGGCGGCGGCCGGCCTGCTGGGCGGCGGAAAATTCTACTTTGGGCAGGTGAAAGCATGACGGTGACGAGCCTGATCGATCTGCGGCAGCAGCTGGCGGCCTATCTTGCCCCGCGGCTGCCGGCGTGTGAGATCCTGTACAGTATGCCGACGGTGCGCCGTCCGCTGGCCGACGGC
>SFLS01000013.1 GCA_004554485.1 Oscillospiraceae bacterium
GCATCTTTGGCCCGCTGCTGTGTCAAAACGGCTTGCCAGCCGCAAGGATGCCTGCGCCGCTTTTCCTTGCATCGGGCAGAAATCTGCCGTTTTCGGTGCCGCGCAGTTTTGTATCATTTGTGTTAAACAGAAAAAGACCGGACATCGTGGAGGATGCCCGGTCTTTTATTGCTTTGTTAAACCGGATGTTTTCTTATCTCAGTCCGCCTGAGACGCGGCTTTTTTGCCATAGAACGACTAAGCGGAGCGAAAACAGGGGGCAAGAACGACCAAAAGTACACTTTTCGCTCTGTGCTTTGTCTTTCACTGAGAAACGGGATTCCGTCAAATAGGCTGAATCGCCTTTAGTTCAATGTAGCCTCTCTCACCACGAGGTTCCAACTGAATGCGCGGATTCGAGTTGTCCCACGCATACCCAATAACCGATGGGTCGTATTTCTGCATAGAAGCCTGCACCGTTTCAATGGCCTGACAATAATTTTCCTCCTCAAATGGCTCTCCCTGAAACATCAGGTATTTTGCAGCAGGCAGGGTAATGACATCAAACCCATCGGGGATGACGCTGGTATCATGAATTGCCGTCTCAACGCCCTGTACATATTCCGAAGTACCCTGTTCCCGGTATTTCTCCGGCAGCCACAGGCAAACCGGTTCCCCGCAAAGGGATTTCATGCTGGTCAGAATGCCCCAGACATCACAGCCGACCTCCTGACAATAGCTCCAGTATTCCTTCGCCGTCCTTCCGCGCTTGATAATGACCTTGCGTTCCGGTTTGTCAATGACTTGAATAAAAACATTCGCAACGTGTTCCATTGTTTCTCGCTCCTTCCACAATGTTCTGAATTTCACGCCATACGGGGTGAAAAGTGGAAGCGGAATAGGAGATTTTGCATATTCATAGGGATTGCAACCGAATGCGTTGCGAAACGCTCTCTGATAGCCGTCTACGCTGTCGTAGCCGGTATCATAAGCCAAATCGATCACCTTGCATGGTTCATCGCGCAAACGCAATGCGGAACGGGACAGCCGAAGCCGCCGGATGTAATCTGCCGGCGCAAGACCCGTCAGCTCCTTAAATATTCGCGCGCAATAAAAAGGAGAATACATTGTCAAACCGGAAAGGTCGCACAATGTGATTTTTTCTGAAAGGTGCGCCGCAATATAGTCCTGCATCTGCTGTACTACCAAAACCTTTTCCGTCACTTTATCACCTCCTCCTGACAAAGCCATTATCGCAGAAAGAGTGGGAATATTCTCGACTTTTCTTGCTGTCTTTCAAGTTCCGATCTGTCGGCGATGGCGATAATGAATCCTCTGTTATCATAGCACCTTTCGCCATCGTATGAAAGCCATAACAAAAAACCTCTCTTGTCCGGGCAGACAAAAGAGGTTTCTTTGGCGGACGATACAGGACTTGAACCTGTGACCCTCCTCACGTCAAACGGATTAGATTTCTCAATCCCCGTATCCATTCGCCCAAAAAGCACTGAAAATGATTGTTTCTGTACATTCTTCACGCTTCACGCCCAGCCTGTCGTACTTAGGGGGATGAGCTCAGACCGGCGTCATTACAGGCAAAAGCACTTTCTCAGCAACGGATACTCTCCCAGCGCCAGAATTGTCATATCGTCTGTCAGCAGGGTCTCCGGCGTAACCGTCATATTGGTTTTTCCGTCCTTCTTGATGCCAAGAATGTTGATGCCGTATTTTTTTCGAATATTCAGTTCCCCGACGCTTCGATTCAACCAACTCTCAGGCACAGCCACTTCCACAATAGCGTATTGCTCGTTAAGTTCGATATAGCTGAAAATATGGTTAGCGGTATAACGGATAGCCGCCCACTTTGCCAATTGTTTTTCCGGGTAAGTAACATCGTCAGCACCGTTTCGCAGCAGGAATTTCGCCTGCACATCGCGTTCGGCACGGGCGACCACATATTTTGCCCCCATCTCCTTAAGCAGCGAGGTCGTTTCCAGTGAATTCTGAAAATTTCCGCTGATGGTAACATAGCAAATATCATAATTGCCCACACCAAGCGAACGCAGAAACTCCGCATGCGTACTATCGCCGATCTGCGCATTTGTAACGAACGGCATGCATTCATTGACCCGTTCCTCATCCTTGTCCACCGCCATGATCTGATGCCCTAACTGGTTCAATTCCATAGCAAGATGCCGTCCGAAACGGCCAAGTCCAATCAACAAAATATTTTTCATGGTATACTCCTTTTACCCTACCGTAATTTTTTCCTGCGGGAATCTGGCGCAAGAAAGATCCCGTCCGGAATAGGCGGCGTAGATCAGCGTCAACCCACCGACACGTCCTAAAAACATCAGGACAATCAGAATCCATTGGGACAATGCGCCCAGCTGTGGCGTCAGTCCCAGCGTCAACCCTACCGTTCCCACGGCAGACGCTGTTTCGTACAGGCAAGCAGAAAGCGGAAGCCCTTCAGCAGTGCTGATGATCACCGCACCGGTAAAAAACAACGTCAGGTACAGCAGCAATATCGTGGAGGCATTTCTGATGGCAGCGCCTTCCAGCCTGCGGTGAAAGAGCTGCGGCTCCGCTCGCCGGCGAAATGTCGCAAATGCGTTGGCGGCCAGCACAGTCAGTGTGGTGACTTTCATGCCGCCTGCGGTAGAACCCGGCGCGCCGCCGATCAGCATGAGGAGGATCATTACAGCCCGTGAAGCCTCTGTCATGGCAGTCAGATCTGCGGTATTGTAGCCGGCGGTTCTGGGCGTGACAGCCTGAAACAGGGAGGCAAGGAAGCGCTGCTCCATGGGCAGATCAGAAAAGTCGGTAAAGAAGAAAAGAACCGCAGGCAACAGGATCAAAAGACCTGTTGCAGCAAGAATGACCTTGCTTTGCATCCGATAGCGCCGCAGATGGAGACGATGCGTACAAACATCATCCCAGGTCAAAAAACCAATTCCTCCGGTCACAATCAGCAGCATGACAATAGTGTTGATCAGCGGATCGGCAATGTACGCTGTCAGAGATGGATAGAGGTTGCCGGGACGTCCCAGAATGTCAAAACCGGCATTGCAGAATGCGGAAACAGAATGGAATACCGACATCCAAATCCCCCGGGGACCATAATCGCGGCAGAAAACCGGCAGCATGGCCAGCGCGCCCAGCAGCTCAATAAAAAATGTTCCTTTCAGAATAAACCGCGTTAGGCGAACGATACCGCCGACCGCCGGCGCCGAGATGGCGTCCTGCATGGCGCTGCGCTCTTTCAGAGAGATGTTTTTTCCGGCAATCATCAGGAACGTTGCCGCCATAGTGATGACGCCAAGGCCGCCAATCTGAATCAGAAGCAGGATAACGCCCTGCCCAAAGACGGACCAGTAGCTTCCGCTGTCAAAAACAACCAGGCCGGTAACGCAAACCGCAGAGGTGGAGGTAAACAATGATTCGCGAAAGGGCGTCCAGGCTCCGCTGGCGGAAGCAACAGGAAGCGCCAATAACAGGGCGCCCAGCAGGATAACACCTGCAAAGCCCAAAATGATAAGCTGAAATGAGGTCAGGTACCGTCTCCAATGAACCGCCTTTTGGATCAAAACGTACACCTTCTTTTAAGATATCACCTTTTTGCCTGAGATATTATAACATATACATGGCTCAATGTTCTACATATTTCGTAACGATTTGGCAACGGCCATTGACGACAATACAGCCAACCCCGCCCGGCACAGGGGGTCTTGGCGGTATCGTTGTAGCAGGAGACGGCTCGTTGACATTTTCGCTGACTTTTTGGATTTTTGCCGTTTTGCTGCTTGCGGACAAATAAAAAAGCACCGAAAACCTGTTGTCCTCGGTGCTCTTCATTTGGTGGACGATACAGGACTTGAACCTGTGACCCTCCGCACGTCAAGCGGATGCTCTTCCAGCTGAGCTAATCGTCCATTTTCGGGTGCTTGATTATCTTACCATAGCCCCGGCGCGCTGTCAAGCCCTTTTTGCGCGCGTTCCCCACAAAACGGCACGGCGGGTTCTGTGAATATTCCTTAAAAAATCGCGGGTTTTTATTGTGCGGCGGCGGTGCTTGTGCTACAATATAATCTGTATCATTATGGGCAGGTTTGCCCTGCAAAGAAGGCGAAAGGAGGCGGCGGCCGTGCGCATCATGGGCATCGATCCCGGCTATGCCATTGTGGGCGTGGGCCTGGTGGATTACGATAACGTTCGGTTTTCGCTGGTGGAGTACGGCGCCATCACCACCCCGGCCGAGCTGCCGCTGGAGACACGCCTGCGCCAGCTGTACGACGATATGCGGATGCTGCTGGAGCAGTACCGCCCCGACGCCGTGGCGATGGAGCAGCTCTTTTTCACCACCAACCGCACCACCGCCATCGCCGTGGCGGAAGCCCGCGGAGTGCTGCTGCTGGCGGCGGAGCAGCAGGGGGTGCCGGTGTTCAGCTACACCCCGCTGCAGGTCAAATCGGCGGTGGTGGGCTACGGCAAAGCGGAAAAGGAGCAGGTGATGGAAATGACCCGCCGTCTGCTGAACCTGCGGGCCGTGCCGAAGCCCGATGACGCCGCCGATGCGCTGGCCATTGCCATCTGCCACGGGCACAACGGCGGCAGCCGCCTGCCCACGGCGGCCCTGGCCGAGGTCCGCGGCGGCAACCGCCGGGGCAAAAAGATCGTTTACAAGGAGAAAAAAGCATGATATACAGCATTACCGGGCTGCTGCGGCAGGTGGCGCCCAACTACTGCGTGGTGGAAGCCTGCGGCGTCGGCTACCGGTGCTCCGCTTCCACCTACACCCTTTCCAGCCTGCCCGGCAAGGGGCAGGAGGTCACCCTGTTGACCCACCTGTGGGTCAAGGAGGACGGCGTGGAGCTGTTCGGCTTTTCCACCGAGCAGGAGCGGCTCTGCTTCCGGATGCTCATCGGGGTTTCCGGGGTCGGCCCCCGGGTGGCGCTGGCCATCCTTTCGGACTCCGCCCCCGACCGGCTGATGCTTTCCATCGCCGCGGGGGACGCCAAAGCCCTCACCCGCGCGCAGGGGGTCGGGGCCAAGCTGGCGCAGCGTATTATCCTGGAGCTGCGCGATAAGGTCAGCGACGAGGACCTGGGCGCGGAATTGGCCGCCGAAAGCGGCGGCGCTGCGGCGGTGGCGGGCAGCGCCCGCAGCACCGCCAAAAGCGAGGCCATCAGCGCGCTGGTGGCGCTGGGCTACGGTCAGACCGACGCGGCGGCGGTCATCGCCCCGATGGAGGATTCGCTGGCGGTGGACGAGCTGGTGCGCCGCGCCCTCAAAACCTTTATGCGGGCCTGACCCCCGCCCATGACTGATCCCCACAGAGAGGAGCCGATACGATGTTTGACCGGGGTAAGCAGCCGGAATTGGAAATGGATCTGGAAAACCGCTTCGTGGCGCCGGAGATAACCGAAAGCGACCGGGAGGGTGAGCTTTCGCTGCGTCCCCACACGCTGGAGGAGTACATCGGGCAGGAGCAGGTCAAGGAAAACCTGTCGGTGTTTATGCAGGCGGCGCGCCTGCGCGGCGAGCCGCTGGATCACGTACTGCTGTACGGCCCGCCCGGACTGGGAAAAACCACCCTGTCGCAGATCATCGCGGCGGAAATGGGGGTCAATATCCGGGTGACCAGCGGCCCCGCCATTGAAAAACCGGGGGACCTGGCCGCTTTGCTGACCAACCTTAACGAAAACGACATTTTGTTCATCGATGAGATCCACCGCCTGAACCGCAGCGTGGAGGAGGTGCTGTACCCCGCCATGGAGGATTACGCGCTGGATATCATCATCGGCAAGGGGCCCAGCGCCCGTTCCATCCGCATCGACCTGCCCCGCTTTACGCTGGTGGGGGCCACCACCCGGGCCGGGCAGCTTTCCGCCCCGCTGCGGGACCGCTTTGGGGTGGTGTTCCGGCTGGAACTGTATACCCCGCAGGAGCTGGCGCAGATCGTGACCCGTTCGGCCGGCATCCTCGGCATCCCCTGCGAAGCCGAGGGCGCCATGGAGCTGGCCCGCCGCAGCCGCGGCACCCCGCGGATCGCCAACCGCTTTTTGAAGCGGGTGCGGGATTTTGCCCAGGTACAGGGCAGCGGGGTCATCACGCCGGCCATCGCCGCCGAGGCGTTGGAGCGCCTGGAGGTGGACTATCTGGGCCTGGACCGGGTGGACCGCCGCATCCTTTCCACCATCATCCAGAATTATGCCGGCGGCCCGGTGGGGCTGGATACGCTGGCGGCGGCCGTGGGGGAGGAGAGCGTTACGCTGGAGGACGTTTACGAGCCGTATCTGATGCAGATCGGCTTTTTGGCCCGCACTCCGCGGGGACGCTGCGTGACCAGGCTGGCCTACAACCATCTGCACCTGGAAGCGCCCGACGGCCTGCCTGACGCGCAGATGACGCTGCCGCTATGAGAAAACGAACCCGATGGGTCCGGCTGCTGCCGGCGCTGCTTTTGGCGGCGCTGCTGCTCCTACTGCTGGACTATTGCGGGCTGCTGCCCCATAGAACTTATACCGCGGAGCATTTCGGCATCGAAACGCTGCAAAGCCCCCACGACGAGGACGGCGACGGCATCGACGATTACACCGACCTTATGCTGGGCGCCCGGGAGGACGCCGAGAACCGCCCGACATACGACCCCGGCTACTTCGCCGGGGGCTACCCGCCGGAGGACCGGGGGGTCTGCACCGATGTGATCTGGCGGGCCTTCCGCCACGCCGGCTACGACCTGAAGGCGATGGTGGACGCCGATATCGCGGCCAACACCGAACGGTACTGGCGGGTGGAAGGGCAGCCCGATCCCAACATCGATTTCAGACGGGTGCCGAACCTGCGGGTGTTCTTTATGCGGCACGCCGAAAGCCTGACCACCGATCCCTATGATATCTCGGCGTGGCAGCCGGGAGATATTGTGACCTTTGAGGACCGGCATATCGGTGTGATCTCCGACCGGCGCAACGCCGAGGGGATCCCGTACCTCATCCACAACAGCGGCCAGTGGCAGCGGGAGGAGGACGCGCTGTTGCGCTGTCACCGCAACCACCCCATTTCCGGCCACTTCCGCTTTACCGACCAAACCGAAACCAACTGAGAAAGAGAGACGATCACTGATGGGCAGATTATTTGGGACCGACGGCGTGCGGGGCATCGCCAACCGTGACCTTTCCACCCAGCGCGCCGCCGAGATCGGCCGTGCGCTGGCCGAGGTGATCCGGCAGGAGCACCCCGAGGAGCGGCCGACGGTCGTAATCGGCAAGGATACCCGTCTTTCCGGCGATATGCTGGAGTCCGCCATGGCGGCCGGGCTGATGGCCGGCGGCGCCGACGTGGTGCTGCTGGGGGTTATCCCCACCCCGGCGGTGGCCTACCTGACGGTGCAGAAAAAGGCGGCGGCGGGGGTGATGATCTCCGCTTCCCATAACCCCTATGAATTCAACGGCATCAAAATCTTCGGGCCGGAGGGCTACAAGCTGACCGACGACGAGGAGGACGAGATCGAGCGGATGCTGCTGGACCGGGATATCCCGCTGATCCCGGCGGAGCCGGAGGAGATCGGCCGCTGTACCGAAGATACTCTGGCGGCTGTCGGCTACGCCGAATACCTGGCCTCCACCGTGCCGGAGGGACTGGCGGGGATGAAGGTGCTGGTGGACTGCTCCAACGGCAGCGCCGTGCGCACCGCCGGGACACTGTTCGGGCTGCTGGGGGCCGAAGCGACCCTCCTCTGCGACGCGCCCGACGGCACCAATATCAACCGCGAATGCGGCTCCACCCATGTGGAGCACCTTTCCAGCCTGATGCAGGAGGGAAAATACGACCTGGCGGTGGCCTTTGACGGCGACGCCGACCGCTGCCTGGCGGTGGATGAGAAGGGCCGGGTGGTCAACGGCGACCAGATGATCGCCATCTTTGCCCGGCAGATGCAGGCGGAGGGACGCCTGCCCGGCAACGCCGCCGTGGTGACGGTGATGAGCAGCTTCGGCTTTTTCCGGTTTGCCCAGGAGCAGGGCATCCATGCCGAGACCACCAAGGTGGGCGACCGCTATGTGCTGGAGAATATGCGGAAAAACGGCTACAACATCGGCGGGGAGCAGTCGGGACACATCATTTTCCGGGAATATATGCCCACCGGGGACGGGGAGCTGTCGGCGATCCAGCTGATGCGCACCATGAAGCAGACCGGCGAGCCGCTGAGCATGCTGGCCGGCCGGATGCCGGTGACCCCGCAGGTGCTGCTGAATGTAGCGGCGGACCGGGATATGAAAGAGGCGCTGCACGAAAGCCCCGAAATGGAGGCGCTGATCCAGCAGTGTGAGGAAACACTGGGCAATGCCGGGCGGATCCTCATCCGGCCCAGCGGCACCGAGCCGCTGATCCGCGTGATGGTGGAGGGCGAGGATGAGACGCTCATCGGGGAGCTGGCCGGCCGGCTGGCCGCCGGGATCGAAAAATACCTGAAATAAGTTCCGAAACGCCGCCGGGTTCCGGGGCGCCGTGGGGGGCGCAGCCCCCACGGCGGCCGGGGGGTACCCCCCGGCCGCCGGCCCCGCGCAGCGGGGCGCGGCGCCCCGGGGACCGGCGGCGGGCAGGGACCGGAGAAGAAAAGAAAGCGAGAAAGACCATGCGGATAGCAGATCAATGGCAGGATTTCGAGATCCTGGACGCCAGCAGCGGCGAAAAGCTGGAGCGGTGGGGGGATACCCTCCTCATCCGGCCGGACCCGCAGGTGATATGGAAGCCCGAAAAAGGGCCGCAGTGGCAGCAGGCGGACGCGCGCTACAACCGCTCCAGCGCGGGCGGCGGCAGCTGGCAGATCTACCGCAGCCACCCCCAGTTCTGGACCATCCGCTACCGGGACCTGCGCTTCAAGATCAGCCCCACCGGCTTCAAGCATACCGGCCTGTTCCCGGAGCAGGCGGTCAACTGGGATTTTTTCCGGCAGAAGATCGAAGACGCCGGACGGCCCGTCCGGGTGCTGAACCTGTTTGCCTACACCGGCGGGGCCACGCTGGCCTGCGCCGCGGCGGGGGCTGCGGTCTGCCATGTGGATGCCAGCCGCGGAATGGTAGCCTGGGCCAGGGAAAACCAGCAGCTTTCCGGTCTTGCCGAAAAGCCGATCCGCTGGATCGTGGATGACTGCCAGAAATTTGTGGAGCGGGAGATCCGCCGGGGCAGTCTGTACGACGGGGTCATCATGGACCCGCCCAGCTACGGGCGCGGGCCGGGGGGCGAGGTGTGGAAGCTGGAGGATTCGGTGTACGACCTGGTAAAGCTGTGCGCCGGCGTCCTGACCGAAAACCCGCTCTTTTTTGCCATCAATTCCTACACCACCGGGCTTTCCCCCAGCGTGATGGAATATATCCTGCACACCACCGTCGGCCGGCGCTTTGCGGGGAAGGGTGCGACCTTCTCCTCCGAGATCGGGCTGCCGGTCAAAAGCACCGGCTGCGCGCTGCCCTGCGGCTCCACCGCCGTATGGCAAAGCAGCGACTGAGACAGATTACCGAAAAAGCGAGGATACGCATTTTGAAAAAGCTTATCGAAACCAACCATATCTCCTTCAGCTACGAGGAGGAGACCGGACTGCCGCTGGTGCTGGAGGATCTCAGCATCACCATCGGGCAGGGGGAATTTGTGGCGGTGCTGGGGCATAACGGCTCCGGCAAATCCACCTTTGCCAAACACTGCAATGCCGTGCTGCTGCCCCGCACCGGTACCGTAACGGTGGACGGCATGGATACCAAGGACGAGGACAAGCTGTTCGAGATCCGCCAGTGCGCCGGTATGGTGTTCCAGAACCCGGATAACCAGATCGTGGCGACGGTGGTGGAGGAGGACGTGGCCTTCGCCCCCGAGAATATGGGCGTCGAGCCGGCGGAGATCCGCCGCCGGGTGGACGAAGCGCTGAAGGCGGTGGGAATGTACGAATACCGCGAAAGCGCCCCGCACCAGCTTTCCGGCGGCCAGAAGCAGCGGGTGGCCATCGCGGGCATCATCGCCATGCGTCCCCGGTGCATCCTGCTGGATGAGCCGACCGCCATGCTGGACCCCCGCGGCCGCGCCGAGGTGATGCGCGTGCTGCGGCAGCTCAACCGGGAAAACAACATCACCGTGGTGCTGATCACCCACTACATGGAGGAGGCCGCCCAGTGCGACCGGGTCATCGTGATGGATGACGGCCGGGTGCTGATGGACGATATCCCCCGCCGGGTGTTCAGCCGGGTGGCCGAGCTGCGGCAGGTGGGGCTGGATGTCCCACAGACCACCGAGCTGATGACGATGCTGAAGGAAGCCGGTCTGCCGGTGCGGACCGATATCATAGACGAGCAGGAGTGCGTGGAGGCGCTGCGTGCCCTGCTGACCCGCTGACGGAGGAACTGTACCGTGTCCATTATCAAAACAGAGAATTTGACCCACACCTACTCGCAGGGGACCCCCTATGAGCGGGTAGCGCTGCGGGATTTTAATATCGAGATCGAGGAAGGGGAATTCGTCGGCATTATCGGGCATACCGGTTCCGGCAAATCCACCTTCATCCAGCACCTGAACGGATTGCTGGCCCCGACCGAGGGCAAGGTTTACATCGGCGGGGAGGACCTGTGGGCCGACAAAAACGACCTGCGCCGGTTCCGCTTTCAGGTGGGGCTGGTGTTCCAGTACCCGGAATACCAGCTGTTCGGGGAAACGGTGGCGGCCGATATTGCCTTCGGCCCCACCAACATGGGCCTGGCACCCGAGGAGATCGAGCGCCGGGTACGGGAGGCCATCCGGTTTGTGGGCCTTGGCCCCGAGATACTGGAGAAAAGCCCCTTTGAGCTTTCCGGCGGCCAGAAGCGCCGGGTCGCCATCGCCGGCGTGATGGCGATGTCCCCCCGGGTGCTGGTGCTGGACGAGCCGACGGCGGGGCTGGATCCCCGCGGCCGGGATACCATCCTGGGGGAGATCCGGGAGTACCACGAGGAACAGAAAAACACCGTGCTGCTGGTCAGCCACAGCATGGAGGATATCGCCCAGCACGCCAAGAAAGCGCTGGTGATCGCCGACGGCCGGCCGGCGATGTACGATACGGTGGAGCGCATCTTTGCCCGCACCGACGAGCTGACCGCCATGGGGCTGGCGGTGCCGCAGATCAGCCGGGTCTTTGCCGGGCTGCGGGCGGCGTGCTGCCCCGTTCCCGATAATATCTACACCGTGGAGGGGGCGGCTGCCGCCATCCTGAACGCGGTGAAAGGGGGTGCCGACCAGTGATCCGTGATATTACCATCGGGCAGTATTTCCCCGGACAGAGCGCCATCCACCGGATGGACCCCCGCGTCAAGATCCTGCTGTCGGTGCTGTATATCGTGATGCTGTTCGTGGCGGGCAACCTGTGGGGACTGCTGCTGGGCGTGCTGTTTGGCTTTGCGGCCTATCTCCTCAGCGGCATCCCGCTTTCCATGATCGGCAAATCGATGCGGCCCGTCGTGCCCATCGTCATCTTTACCGCGGTACTCAACCTGTTTTTGACCTCCGGCGACGTGCTGTGGCAGTGGCATTTTCTCAAGATCACCAAAGAGGGCATCGAAACGGCGGTGTTTATGTCGGTACGCATCCTGTGTCTGATTGCGGGCACCTCGCTGCTGACCTACACCACCTCGCCCATCGCCCTGACCGACGGCATCGAGCGGCTGCTTTCGCCGCTGAAAAAGGTGAAACTGCCGGTGCACGAGCTGGCCATGATGATGACCATCGCGCTGCGCTTTATCCCCACCCTCATCGAGGAGACCGATAAAATTATGTCCGCGCAGAAGGCGCGCGGCGCCGACCTGGAATCGGGCGGTGTGCTGCAGCGGGCCAAGGCGCTGCTGCCCATCCTCATCCCGCTGTTTGTTTCGGCGTTCCGCCGGGCGGATGAGCTGGCGCTGGCCATGGAGTGCCGCTGCTACCACGGCGGCGAGGGCCGTACCCGCATGAAGCAGATGAAGCTGCACGGCCGGGATCTGGTCTCCGGCTTGGTGACGGCGGCGGTTTTTGCCGGTGTTTTGCTGCTGAACAGGTATGTTCATCTTTTGCCAACAATTTGGTAAAGAATCTATGATACAGTATCCGTAAGCAAAGGCGCCCGCGGCTGCGGCTTTTGCCCAAGCGGTACCGAAAGGAAAGGAGCGCCCCGATGCGGTACAGGCTGACACTATGCTGGCAGGGAACTGCCTACTGCGGCTGGCAGGTACAGCCGGGCGTTGCCACCGTCTGCGGCACCGTGCAGGACGCCGTGGAGGCGGTTTTGAGGGAGCGGGGGTCGCTGACCGGCTGTTCCCGTACCGACAGCGGAGTGCACGCGCTGGGCTTTGTGGCGGCGTTGCGCTGCGGCTGCCGTATGGAACCCGCGGCCCTGCAGCGGGCGCTGAACGCCAACCTGCCGCGGGATATCGCCGTGATAGGGTGCGAGGAGGCTCCGGAGGAATTTCACCCCCGGTACGACGCCGCGGCCAAGCGGTACCGCTACCGGATGTACCAAAGCGCGGTGCGCGATCCGTTCCGGGAGGGGCTGGCGCTGCAGCTGCCCCGTCCGGTAAATACCGCCGCGATGAACGAGGCGGCGGGAATGCTGCTGGGCACCCACAATTTTTCGGCGTTCTGCGCGGCGGGGGGAAAGATCCCGCCCGAGGAGCGGGTACGCACCCTGACCGAATGCCGCGTGACCCAGACGGGGGACGAGATACATCTGACGGTGACCGGGGACGGGTTCCTTTACCATATGGTGCGCATTCTGGCGGGGACGCTGCTGGAGATCGGGCAGGGCCGCCGTCCGGCCGCTGCCATGCGGGAGATCCTGGCCGGCGGGGACCGCAGCCGGGCAGGCAGGACCGCTCCGGCCTGCGGGCTGTACCT
This sequence comes from Oscillospiraceae bacterium, assembly GCA_004554485.1. GTDB lineage: Bacteria > Bacillota > Clostridia > Oscillospirales > Ruminococcaceae > Angelakisella. The sequence goes on from SFLS01000013.1 coordinate 12,865, forward strand.
GGAGCGGGTATTCTACGAGAAAAAGGAGGCGGGACTGTGAGTGAGCTGACCGAATTTGAACAGGCGCGCCGCCGTCGCCGCCGCAAAAAAAACCTGCGCCGCACCCGGACGCTGGTCATTGTGCTGGCGGTGCTGGCAGCTTTCGGGCTGCTGTTCTTCGCGGGGCGGCAGCTGGGCTGGGGCAGCCACTTCAGCAATCTGGCGGCCTCGCTGCGGGGGGGCGGGGGCTTTCCCGTGACGCTGGACCGGCAGGAGGTACGGCAGCTTTTGGGAGTAAAGGGCGGCGTGGCCGTCTGCACCCAGGGCAGCGTGACGGTGTATAATACCGGGGGCGTGGTGACGGGGGAATTCCCGCACAGCTACAATACCCCCATCAGCGTCTACTCCGGCGGGCGCCTGCTGACCTACGACCTGGGCGGCACCGACTGGATGCTGACCAACAAGGCCAAGACGCTGCAAAGCGGCACCGGGCAGGGTCTCCTGCTGGGGGGCGCGCTGAACGATAAAGGCACCATGGCGCTTTCCCGCCGGGGCGGGGGATACCTTTCCACCGTGACGGTATACAACGCCCGCGGGGAGGAGATCTTTTTACTGGACAGCAACGACAGCTACCTGACGGTGCTGGCGCTGGACGAGAAGGGCACCGCGCTGGCCGCCGGCGGCGTGCTGGCCCGGGGCGGCGCGCTGGGCTGCACCGTCAAGCTGCACGATATGACCGGGCGGCGGCAGGCGGCTGAGGTGACGATGCCGGGCGAGCTGCTGCTGCGGCTGCAGTGGGTGGAGGAAAACCTGCTGGCGGTGACCGATCAGGGCGCGCGGCTGATCGCACCGGAGGGGACGGTGCTGGCCGAAGCACGGTTCGCCGCGCCGCCGTCGGCGGTCGCCATCAGTGCGGGCGGTCTGCTGTACGCCGCCTGCGGGGACAGCCGCCAGAGCGAGGGCGTAACGGTGACGGCCTACGACAGCGGTCTGAACGCCGTGGGCAGCACGCCGCTGACCCGGCGGGTGCTTTCGCTGCACGCCGAAAAGAACCGGGTATTTATCCTGACGGAGGAAAGCCTGCTGCTGGGCGACGCCGCGCTGGCCGAAGTGACCGACCGCGGCGAGGAGGGCCTGCAGCAGATCGCGCCGTGGCAGAACAGCTATTACTGCATTACCGACGAGGGCCTGATGCGGCAGCGGCTGTGACCTGCGGCACATAAAATTACGCAACCTGTGACAGAAAGGGGGAAGCCGACATGGGCGATTTTCTCACGGCTTCGCTGATATGGGACGCGGCGCTGGCCGCGCTGATCCTGTTTGTGGTGATCCGCTCGGTACGCAGGGGATTTGTCAGCTCCTTTATTCACCTGCTGGGGGTGGCAGCCTCCTGCATTGTAGCGGCGCTGACCGCCGGCAAGGCGGCGGCCTGGCTGTACGACGGCTATCTGGCCGAGCGGGTGGAGCAGAGCGTTTCCGATTCGCTGCGGGAAAAGCTGGAGACCTTTGCGGGCCTGCTGGACCGCATCGACCCCACCGACACCATCTCCGCCGCGGCGGGCGACGCGGTGCGGACAATGGCCGTTTCGCTGCTGACCATGGTGGCGTTTCTCATCATTTTTTTGCTGGCGATGCTGATCGTACGGGCGCTGGTCAAGCTGGCCCGCAGCGTCAACCGGGTGCCGGTGGTCGGGGGCATCAACCGGCTGCTGGGCGGCGCGCTGGGGGCGGCGGAGGCCTTTTTGCTCTGCTACCTTATCGGCATGGCGGCCACGGTACTCATCTCCTTCAGCGAAAACCGCTGGGGCTGGCTGAATACCGCCGTGGTGCAGAAAACCTATCTGCTCAACTGGTTTATTCAGTTTGAATTTCCAGTATAACCAAAAGAGTTCGGCCCGCAAAACGGGCATAACAATAACCGTAAAACCAATTTTATTTTTCCCCAGGGAAGGGAGTGGAACGAATGGATAAAAATATGCTGTGTTCCCGCTGCAAAAAGCGGCTGGCGGTCATCTATATGACCCGGCTGGAAAACGGACAGACCATCAGCGAGGGGCTGTGCCTGAAATGCGCCAAGGAGCTGGGCCTGAAGCCGGTGGACGACCTGATGAACAAAATGGGTCTGAGCGAAGAGGATCTGGATAAGGTAAGCGACCAGATGATGGAGGCCATGGGCGACCTGGAGGAGGGCGACGAGGACGGCTTTGAAAAGGGCGGCGCCATGCCATTCCCTTTCCTGCAGAACTTTTTCGGCGGGCTGGCCAACCGCGAAAAGGAGCCGGAGGAGGGAGCTGCCGCGTCCCCCAGAAGAGAGAAGCCCGAAAAAGGCGCCCCCAAGTATAAGTATCTGGAAAACTACTGCGAGAACCTGACCCGCAAGGCGCGGGAAGGCAGAATGGACGCCATCATCGGTCGGGAAAAGGAGATCTACCGGGTGGTGCAGATCCTGAACCGCCGCACCAAGAACAATCCCTGCCTGATCGGCGAGCCGGGCGTGGGCAAGACCGCCATTGCCGAGGGCATCGCCCAGCGCATCGTGGAGGGCCGGGTCCCCGCCAAGATTGCCCAAAAGGAAGTGTATATGCTGGATCTGACCGGTCTGGTGGCCGGCACCCAGTTCCGCGGGCAGTTCGAAAGCCGGGTCAAGGGCCTGGTGGAGGACGTGAAAAAGCACGGCAACGTCATTCTGTTCATCGATGAGGTGCACACCCTGGTGGGCGTGGGCGACAGCGAGGGCAGCATGAACGCCGCCAATATCCTCAAGCCCGCCCTTTCCCGCGGGGAGATCCAGGTCATCGGCGCCACCACCTTCAACGAATACCGCAAGAACATCGAAAAGGACGCCGCGCTGGAGCGGCGGTTCCAGGCGGTCAAGGTAGGGGAGCCGACCATCGAGGAGACCATTGAGGTGCTGCGCGGGATCAAAAAGTACTACGAGGACTATCACCGGGTAAAGATCAGCGACTTTATGGTGGAGCGCGCGGTCGTGCTTTCGGAACGGTATATCCTGGACCGCTTTTTGCCGGATAAGGCCATCGACCTGCTGGATGAGGCCTGCTCCACCGCCTCGCTGGAATGCGCGGCGCAGACCGAGTACGATAAAGCCGCCGCCGAGCGGGAGCAGAAGCAGCGGCAGCTCAGCGACGTCATCAACCCCAAGGAGGGCGAGGAGATCGACTACCAGCGGATGGCGGAGCTGAAAAGCGAGATCGCCCGGCTGGAGGAAAGGATGGATTCGCTGCACGAGGCGGCCTTCAACAGCCCGGTGACCGAGGAGCATCTGGCCAAGGTGATCGAGCTGTGGAGCGGCGTCCCCGCCAGCAAGGTAAAGGAAAGCGAGCTGCAGAAGGTGGCCGACCTCGAGACCCGGCTGAAAAAGCGGATCATCGGGCAGGATGAGGCGGTGGACGCGGTAGCCGCCGCCGTCCGGCGCAGCCGCATCCGGCTTTCCGCCAAAAAGCGTCCGGCCTCCTTCATCTTCGTGGGGCCGACCGGCGTGGGCAAGACCGAGCTGGTCAAGGTGCTCTCCGAGGAAATGTTCAACAACGTGGAGCCGCTGATCCGGCTGGATATGTCCGAGTTTATGGAAAAGCATTCGGTCTCCCGCATCATCGGGTCGCCCCCCGGCTATGTCGGGTACGACGAGGCGGGACAGCTGACCGAAAAGGTGCGCCGCCGGCCCTATTCCATCGTGCTGCTGGACGAGATCGAAAAAGCGCATCCCGACGTGATGAACATCCTGCTGCAGATTCTGGACGAGGGGCGCATCACCGACGCGCAGGGGCGGCAGGTCTCCTTTGAGAATACCATCATCATTATGACCTCCAACGCCGGCAGCGAGCGGCAGGGCAGCGCCCTGGGCTTTGATAAGACCCGCTACGACGACGCCCGCGACCGGGCGGCAACGGCGCTGCGGGAGTTCCTGCGGCCGGAGTTTATCGCCCGCGTGGATGAGGTCGTGGTGTTCCGCCCGCTGGAGCAGAAGGATATGGAAAAGATCGCCGCCCTGATGCTGGAGGAGCTGAAAGCCGGCCTGAAGGAGCGGGAGATCATATTTGACTGGAGCGAGGACGTGCTGCGGCAGGCCGCCGCCGAAGCCTACGGGCATAAGAGCGGGGCACGGGATCTGCGGGCCGTGCTGCGCCGCCGGGTGGAGGATCCCATCTGCGCGCTGCTGGCCGGCTGCCCGGAGCAGCCCCCGGCGCTGATCCACGCGCAGACGCAGGAAAACGGGGAGATCGTGCTGGTGACAGCGTAAGGAGGAACGACCGATGGAAAAGATGAAGCGGATTGTGGCGCTGGTGCTGGCCATCCTGATTGCGCTGAGCGCCGGCAGCTACCTGCTGTTTACGATCCTGGGCTGAAACGGGGGTTCCCGGTAGCAAGAAAGCTGCCGGGGACTTTTTTTGGCGCGGGGCCCAAACACCGACCGCGGATAGAATAAAAAAACGCAAAAAAGTGAGTATACGTGCGATAAAGTGAGATAACGGGAGATAATATGGGTATAAATTGCAAAAACGAACAATTTTAATGGTTTAGCGTAGTAGCGTAGTAGCACACTAAAGTGTATAATAACGACATACACCAACGCTGAACAAAAAAAGGAGAAACAAACCATGAAAAAAGTAATTGCAATCGCTGCGGCAGCCCTGATGCTGCTGACCCTGCTGGCCGGCTGCGGCAACAATGCTACCACCCCCGATAACGGGGAGCAGACACAGACCAAGACCTTTACCGTGGGCTTTGATGCCGAGTTCCCCCCCTACGGCTACCAGGATGAAAACGGCGAATATGTAGGCTTTGACCTGGATCTGGCCGCCGAAGTGTGCGCCCGCAACGGCTGGGAGCTGGTCAAGAAGCCCATCAATTGGGATTCCAAGGATATGGAGCTGGAGACCGAGCTGATCGACTGCATCTGGAACGGCTTTACCATCAATGGCCGTGAGGACAAATACACCTGGAGCACCCCCTATGTGGATAACAGCCAGGTGGTTGTGGTAGGCAAGGACAGCGGCATCGCCTCCTATGCGGACCTGGCCGGCAAGATCGTGGCGGTCCAGGCGGATTCTTCCGCGCTGGCGGCCCTGACCGAGAACGAGGACGGCAGCAACGATGAGAACATCGCGTTGGCCGAGAGCTTTGAAAAGCTGGTGGAGGTGCCGGATTACAACACCGCCTTTATGAGCCTGGAGGCCGGCGCGGTGGACGCCATCGCCATGGATATCGGTGTGGCGCAGTACCAGCTGGAACAGCGCGGCGATGCCTTCGTGATCCTGGACGGCACGCTGGCGGCGGAGCAGTACGGCATCGGCTTTAAGCTGGGCAACACCGAGCTGCGTGACGCCGTACAGAAGACGCTGGACGAGATGGCGGCGGACGGCACCTTTGCCAAGATCGCCGAAAAGTGGGACCTTTCCCAAGCCGTCTGCCTGGGCAAGTAAGGCCGGCGAGTAACACAGGTAACACCCTTCGCAGTCTCCCATAACCAGAATGGGAGACTGCCTTGCCCTGTATAACGGGGGAAACTACGACCCTGAAAAGGAGACCGCACCATGAACCTGCTGCAGATCTTTGCCCAGGTGGGCGAGGGGATGGGCAATTCCATCCTGATCTTTGTGCAGACGCTGCTTTTTTCGCTGCCGCTGGGCCTTTTGGTGGCCTTTGGCCGGATGAACCGGTGGGCGCCGCTGGCCGCGCTGAAAAAAGCCCGGTCGCCGCTGCTGCAAAAGCTGGCCGGCTTTCGCCCGGTGCAGCTGATCTTTAAGCTGTTTATCTCCATCCTGCGCGGCACCCCGCTGATGCTGCAGCTGATGGTGGTGTACTACGGGCCGTACTACATATTCAAGATCCCCATCACGCTGGGTTACCAGTTCTATGCGGTCATCATTGCCTTTGCGGTGAATTACGCCGCCTATTTTGCCGAAATCTACCGCTCCGGGATCGAATCGATGCCGGTGGGGCAGTACGAGGCCGCCAAGGTGCTGGGCTACAGCAAGGCCGAAACCTTTTTCCGCATCATCCTGCCGCAGGTCGTCAAGCGCATTCTGCCCGCGGTCACCAATGAGGTCATCACGCTGGTAAAGGATACCTCGCTGGCGTTTGTAATCGGCTATGCCGAGCTGTTCACGCTGGTCAAGCGCATTGCCGCCAAGGAGGCCAGTGTGCTGCCCTATGTGGGCGCCGCCATCTTCTACTATGTCTTTAACCTGGTGGTGGCGGTCATTATGGAAAAGCTGGAAAAGAAGATGTCCTATTACAACTGAGGAGGGTTCCCGTGAGTGTTTTACGGCTGGAAAACGTAAGAAAGACCTTTGACGACCGCCTGGAAGTCCTGCGGGACATCAGCCTGACGGTAGAGGAGGGAGAGGTGGTGGCCATCATCGGGCCCTCCGGCGGGGGCAAATCCACTCTGCTGCGCTGCATGATCGACCTGGAGGAGATCACCGGCGGCAGCATTTATGTGGGGGAGGAGCCGCTGGTGCGGGACGGAAAATACTGCGGCCGCGCGGACCGTGCCCGCCTGACCAGCGAAATGGGAATGGTATTCCAGAGCTTTAACCTGTTCCCCCACATGACGGTGCGGGAAAACCTGATTCGCCCCTATCTGCTGACCAACCCCGGGGCGCAGGATGCCGAATCCAAATGCGCCGCCCTGCTGGAAAAGGTGGGCCTGGCGGATAAGCGGGACGAGTACCCCTGCCGGCTTTCCGGCGGGCAGCAGCAGCGGGTGGCCATTGCCCGCGCGCTGATGAAGGACCCCCGGGTGATGCTTTTTGACGAGCCGACCTCCGCACTGGACCCGCAGCTGACCGGCGAGGTGCTGGCCATCATGCAGCAGCTGGCGGCGGAGCACCGCACCATGGTGGTGGTCACCCACGAGATGAGCTTTGCCCGCGGTGCCGCCGACCGGATTTTGTACGTCAATGGCGGGCGCATTGCCGAAGAGGGCACGCCGCAGGAGATCTTTGAGCGGCCCCGCACCGAGGAACTGCGCGCCTTTTTGGGCAGCGGCTTTGACGACTAAGGCAATTTGTTGTATAATGAAAAAGCCAAACGGCGGCTCCTGCCCTATTTCAGCGGCAGGGGCCGTAATAAATGAAAAAAGGAACTTATCTCATGAACCCGAAGATCAGACAAAACCTGTTCCCGGTGCTGGCGGCCTTTATCTGGGGCACCGCCTTTGTGGCGCAAAGCGTCAGCAGCGATTATATCCCGCCCTTTACCTTTAACCTGCTGCGCAGTTTGGTGGCGGCGGTGGTGCTGGGTGGGGGACTTGCCGTTTACCGGCGGCTCCTGCAAGCAAAAAGACCGCAGGCGGTAAAGCCGCTGGCCCATTCCCGCAGGGACCTGCTGCTGGGAGGCCTGTGCTGCGGCACGGCGCTGGGCATTGCCGCCAACCTGCAGCAGGCGGGCATGGCGGAAACCTCCGCCGGCAAGGCCGGCTTCATCACCGCGCTGTACATTGTGCTGGTGCCGGTGCTGGGGCTGTTCCTGCATAAAAAGGCTCCTGCCACGGTGTGGGTAGGGGTGGTGCTGGCGGTAGCGGGGCTGTATTTTTTGTGCGTCAATGAAGCGCTGACGCTCAGCCGCAGCGACCTGCTGGTGATGCTGTGCGCCTTTGTGTTCGCCGGGCATATCCTGTTGGTGGATCACTTTACCCGGACGGTGGATGGGGTGGCGCTTTCCGCTCTGCAGTTCGTGGTGGCGGCGGCGCTTTCCGGCCTGGGCGCCGCACTGTGGGAAGCCCCCACCTGGGAGGGTATCCGACAGTGCGTCTGGCCTATCCTGTATGTGGGCATCTTCAGCAGCGGGGTGGGCTACACCCTGCAGATCCTGGCGCAGAAGGACGCCAACCCCACCGTCGTTTCGCTGCTGCTCAGCCTGGAATCGGTCTTTTCGGTGCTGGCGGGGGCAGTGATCCTGCACGACCGGCTTTCCGGCCGCGAGCTGTTGGGCTGCGGGCTGATGTTCCTGGCGGTGGTGCTGACCCAGCTGCCCCAGCGTGCCCCAAAGGTTGCGCAGCGGCCGTAAGCCTGCTATAATAGCAACCAAAGCAGACAAGGGGCCGTTGCGGCACAGCCCGGGCCCGGAACCACAGGAGGAACGGATATGGCTAAGATTTTTGCGGGGTTTTTGTTCGTCTTTTTGAATTTTAACCTTAATTTTAATAACGGGGCAAGCGGTTCCCTGAACCTTTTGCCGGATTTTGTGGGGTTTATCCTGCTGTACCTGGGCACGCAGCAGCTGCGGCAGGAAACCGAGCGCTATCATCAGGCCAAGCCCTGGCTGCTGGGCCTTGCGGTATACAGCGGCATCGTGTGGGTGATGAACCTGATGGGCAGGACCGGCAGTTGGCTTGCGGTGGTGCTGAGCCTTGTGGCGGCAGTCGCCACCTATTATGCCACCTGGCTGGTCATCAAGGGCTTTGACGATATCGAAAAGAAAAATTCGGTGGGGATCGCCGCTGACGAATGTATGCGCGTCTGGAAGATCTGCGCCATCCTGAACATTGTCGCCATGGCGTTCTCCTGGGTGCCCGTTATTAACATTCTGCTGGTGCTTGGCATGGTGGTTGTGACCATCATGCTGCTGGTAAGCATCAACAAGACCCGGAAGCTGTACGAAGGCTATACCATGCTGCGGCACGGCCCGGAGCATCAGGGACCGGAGTTTTAAGGGAGAGCGGGGATGAAGCTCACCGCTGCGCTGATCGAGCCGGGCGCGGCGCTGACAGAACCAAAAAACGCAGACCCCGGGGGCCTGCGTTTTTTTGATTCTTGTTGACGATTGTTTTATTCCGCCTTTTTCTTCGGCAAAATCAGCGGCAGCGCCAGCGGCGCCATATGGGCTTCGACATGGGTGCTTTCGGACACCTCGCCGTCGGCATTCAGGGTGGTGGGCTGTTCAAAATCGATGGTAAGGCTGCGGCAGCGGGTGTAGACGACGCAGTCGGCCATGGTGGGATCGTCGACGTGCCGGCCCTTCTGATATTTGCCGATGACCTTCAGGATGCGCGGACGGCTGATCTTGCGCACGATGCAGAGGTCCATCAGGCCGTCCTCCACATTGAATTTGGGGGCGCCGTTCCAGCCGCCGCCGTAAAAGCCGCCGTTGGACATCACCATGATGAGGACATTCTCATCAAAGGTGCGGCCGTCATCCAGCACAAAATGGGCCTTTTTGCCCATGGGGCTGAAAAAGGCGACGATAAGCGCCAATATATAAGCGCCGCTGCCGGTGACAAAGGGCAGGCGCTTGTAGCGGGTCATGTTTTTGCAGACGTCGGAATCCAGTCCAGCGCTGCACAGGTTGGCGGACCAGGTATCGTTGAACCGGATGAGGTCGATCATGTGCTCCTCGCCGGCGATCTGCGCTTCCAGATCGGTAAAATCGTAGCCGGGAAAGCTGCGGACAAAATCGTTGCCGGAGCCGCAGGGGATGACCCCCAGAGCGGCGTCGGGGCAGCCGGCCAGCCCCTGCAGGATCTCGTTCATGGTGCCGTCGCCGCCGCAGCTGTAAAAGCGCAGGCGCTCGCCGCCGGCCGCGGCGCAGTGCTCCCGGACAAAGCGGGTGGCATCGCCCACACAGGTGGTCAGGTGAATCTCCACCTCCTTCTCCCGCCCGGCAAACAGCGTGTGGATGCGCGGAACAAGGGTGACGGAGACATCGGTTTTGCCGGCGGTGGGGTTGATGACAAAGATGTGTTTCATCGGGCAGAAACTCCTTAATTCAGGTTGTGGGCAGCTCCCATACCATGGCAGTATAGGGCAGCGGCTGAAAGCCGAGTGATTCGTAAAGCCGCATGGCAGGCTTATTTTCGGGGGTGCATTCCAGCTTCAGCGCGCCGGCGCGGTTCTGGTAGTACCGGGAAAGCGTTTCCAGAATGGCGCGGCCGATATGCCGCCCTCTGGCCTCCGGGATGAGGTACAGCTCCTCGATCATGATAATGGGGGCCCCGATCTCGGTGGAAAAGCTGTGGGCCAGCAGCAGGTAGCCGATATTTTCACCGTTCTCGCAGATCATACGGCCTTCGATATTCTGGTTGCCGGCCAGACATGCCCGGAAGGTGGCTATAAAGATATCCCGGCTGACGGGGTGCGCCACGGCGGGGGAATCGTACATATCCCTGCTCATTTCAAGAAATTCGGCAAGGTTTGCGGTGGTAAAGGGGATAAGGTCCATGGGGTATACTCCTTTGCTTGGGGAAGCCGGCGCCCCGGAGCGTCGGGGGCTTCCGCCGGTTCATTAAATACTTATAAATGCTATTGTAGCATACAAAGCAGGAAAATCAAATAAAAACCTTCCGATATAAGCTGAGATGATGGGAAAAAGTTAAAAATACTATATCCAAGATGGCAAAAGTATGCTATAATGAAACAAGAAAGGGGCGAAAGCCTTATTTTGTCGTAAAGGAGGATTCCCATGCAGGAATTCTATGATATCACCGTGGCCGGCGTCAAGCGCAGCCTGCCCATTGTTCCCATCAGCGATACGATGTCCATCGCCGGCTTTGTTATTTTCGGCGATACCGAGGTTGTGGAGCCCTGTGCCCGCGCGCTGGCAGAAAAGCTGCCGCCCGAAACCGAGGTGCTGGTGACCGCCGAGGCCAAGAGCATCCCGCTGATCTACGAAATGGCCAAGGTGATGAAGATGCCCCGCTACGTCATCGCCCGCAAGTCGGTGAAGGGCTATATGCGCAATCCCATCATTACCACCGTCAATTCCATTACCAACATGGGTCGGGAGCAGATCCTGGTGGTGGATGAGCAGGATGCCGCGTTTATCCGCGGCAAAAAGGTGGCCGTCATCGATGACGTGATCTCCACCGGCAGCAGCCTGCAGGCCATCGAAAAGCTGGTGAAGGAGTCCGGCGGCGAGGTGGTCGCCCGCGCGGCGGTACTGGCCGAAGGCGACGCCGCAAACCGCAAGGATATTATCTTTCTGGAAAAGATTCCGCTGTTCTTCCACGATAAAAAGTAAACCGAAGATCAGAATAAAAAGCCCCTGTACCGCGCGGTGCAGGGGTTTTTGCCGCATAGATCCTTCCGCGGCGGGGATACTAAGCCGGAAAGGGGGAATTAAGATGGAACGACCGGTATTGGGCCCCATCGATCCGGTGACCGGGCGGCCGCTGTACCTGCCGGGAGACGTGGTGAGCAGCACCGACGCCACCGGCTTGGAGCCGACCCCGCCGCAAAACGATGCCGAGGCGGAATCCTTTTCCGAGCTGTACGACCTGCCGCTGACCGAGCAGATCCCGCCGGACTGAGGGACTTGTGCTTTGCCCCGGGATTTGGTATAGTAGGGGCAGCATTTTGCAGGGCAGGGGGTCCGGCGGCCCCAACGGCGCGCGTTGCGCGCCGCCCCCGCCGCAGGCGGGGCCGCCGGGCCGTACCTGCCGCTGACGTCATCAAGGAGGAAACAGCATGAGCCGTGTCGCAGTGATTACCGGAGCGTCGGGAGGGATCGGCGCCGCAATAGCCCGGCGGCTGGCAGCCGAAGGCTGGCGCGTAGTGCTGGGCTGCTGCCGCAGCGTGCAAAAGGCGGAGGCCCTGTGCCGGGAGCTGCGGATTGCCGGCGGGGAAGCGGCCGTCTTTCGGGCCGATATTACCCGCGAGGAGGAGGCCGGGGCGCTGATCCGCTATGCGGTGGAGCAGTACGGGCATCTGGACCTTTTGGTGAACAACGCCGGCATCGCGCAGATCAAGCTGCTCACCGAGATCACCCCCGAGGACTGGCGGCGGATGTTTGCCGTCAACGTGGATGGGATGTACCACTGCTGCCGGGCAGCCGTCCCTCAGATGGTGCGGCAGCACAGCGGCCGCATTGTCAACGTGTCCTCCATCTGGGGGCTTTGCGGGGCCTCCTGCGAGGTGCATTACTCGGCGGCAAAGGCGGCCGTGATCGGCTTTACCAAGGCGCTGGCCAAGGAGCTGGCGCCCTCCGGCATCACTGTCAACTGCGTGGCGCCCGGCGCCATCGATACCGAGATGAATGCGCATCTTTCCGCGCAGGAGCGCAGGATGCTGGAGGAAGAGATCCCCATGGGCCGTATGGGGACGCCCGAGGAGGCGGCAGCCGCCGTTGCCTTTTTGGCAGGCGAGGACGCCCGTTACATGACCGGGCAGGTGCTCAGCCCCAACGGAGGGATCGTAATTTAAGGAGAAAGCGGGGTGCGCTGCGATCGCATCGTTATGGCGTAACGACGTTTTGATGACGGCGGTGCTGGCCTGGCTGGCGGCCCAGCTGTGCAAAACGGTGATCGAGGCCCTGACCCACCGTCGCCTGGACTGGCGCCGTCTGCTGGGCGACGGCGGAATGCCCAGCGGCCATTCCGCCACTGTGACTGGGCTGGCGGCAGCCGCGCTGCTGCGCTTTGGGGCGGAATCCTTTGCCTTTGCCGTCAGCGCCGTACTGGCCATCATCGTGATGCACGATGCAATGGGGGTGCGCTGGCAGGCTGGGCAGCACGCCCGCACCCTTAATCTGCTGCTGCGCCGCACCGGGGAAAGCATCCCGCCGGAAGCCCTGCTGGAGGAGCTGCTGGGCCATACCCCGCTGCAGGTGGCGGTGGGGGCGCTGCTGGGGGCCGGCGTGGCGGTGCTGTACTATCTGCTGTAATAGATTTACCCCGCGGCAGGGGGAGGCCCCGCCGAGGGGCGCTTTTTTGCAGTTTGTGCAGGGGGCCGGGCGGGCCGCAGGCCCAGCCGCCCTCCGGGCGGCTGCCGCGCGCCTTCGGCGCGCGGGCTGCGACGAAGTCGCAGCGGCCTGCGGCCCGCATTCGCCCTTTTTGCTTACTGCGCCCAGAACCGCAGAAACTCCTCCGCGGCAGGGGAGGGCGCTACGTCCTGCAGGGTGCAGACCGAAAGGCTGCGCTCAGGGATCTCCGGGATGGTGCGCAGCTCCCGGATCTGTCCGGACTGCAGCGCCGGCAGGGCAAATTCGCGCGTGATGCAGGCAACCCCCAGCCCAATGGTTGCCAGGTCCACCAGCAGTTCGTGGCTGCACAGCTCAATTTCCGGCTTCAGGGTAATGCCGTTGCGGGTAAAAAACCGTTCCAGAAAGCGCCGTGCACTGGATTTGCGCTCCAGCAGAATCAGTGGGAAGCGGGAAAGCTCCGCCAGGGTATAGGCCCGGTCGGTCTCGCAGGGATAGTCCCTGCCCGCCACAAAAACATTGTGGATCTCCATGCAGCGCCGCAGTACCAGCTGGCCCGTTTCCTGCGGGGTACTGGCAAAGGCCAGATCCACCTGGCCGGCCCGCAGCATCTGCAGCGCCTCGTAGCTGGTGCCGTTCAGCACCTTCAGCCGGATGGCGGGGTAGGCCCGGTGGAACCGCTGCAGGTAGGGCAGCAGCAGGCTGCGGGTCACGGTGTCGCTGGCGCCGATGACCAGCTGGCCCATCATCAGCTCCCGGCTCTGCTGCAGCTTTTCCTCACCGGTCTCGATCAGGCTGATGGCGCTGCGGACGTAGTCGTACAGCAGCCGCCCCTCTCCGGTAAGGGTAACGCCGCGCGGCTGGCGGGAAAACAGCCGCACCTGCAGCTGCTCTTCCAGCTGGTGGATGGACTGGCTGACCGCCGACTGGGAAATAAACAGCGTTTTGGCGGCGGCGGAAATACTCTTTTCCTCCGCAACGGTGCGGAAGATACGGTACAGCTCCAGTTTGACGGCCATAATAAAGACTCCCTCCATATATCTTATATACTAATATGAATCATAAGAAATATATATTTTTCTTATATATCAATTTCTATTATACTGATACTGTTGCAAAAAACAAGTCCGTTTGCGAAAAGAGAAAAAGGAGAGATCACGATGAGCAGAATGTTGGGAACCGTCGTCCGCGGGGTGCGCGCCCCCATCTTCCGGGAGGGGGATGATATTGTGGCAGGGACGGTAAATACCGTGCTGCAGGCCATGAAGGAAAATAATGTGCAGCCCCGCGACCGGGATATTGTCGCCATTACCGAATCGGTGGTGGCCCGCGCACAGGGCAACTACGTCACCATCGGGCAGATCGCCCAGGATGTGACAGCCCGTACCGGCGGCAAAACGGTGGGCGTTACCTTCCCCATCCTCAGCCGCAACCGCTTTTCGGTGCTGCTGTCCGGTATTGCGGCCGGCTGCGAAAAGGTGGTGCTGATGCTCAGCTATCCCTCCGACGAGGTTGGCAATCATCTTGTCAGCATGGATCTGCTGGATGAAAAGGGGATCGACCCCTGGCGGGACGTCCTTTCGCTGGAGCAGTTCCGCCGGGAATTCGGTTCGGTGGTGCATCCCTTCACCGGGGTGGATTACGTCACGTTCTACTCTGACCTGATCCGGGCGGCCGGCGCCGAGGTCGAGGTGGTCTTTGCCAACCGGGTACAGACCATTTTGGATTACACCGATACCGTCATTACCTGTGATATCCACACCCGCGCCCGCAGCAAGCGTCTGCTGCAGGCGGCCGGCGCCCGGGTGGTGCTGGGCCTGGATGACCTGATGACCTCCCCCATCGGCGACAGCGGCTACAACCCGCAGTACGGCCTACTGGGCTCCAACAAGGCCGATGAGACCCGGGTCAAGCTGTTCCCGCGCAACGCCATGCTGGTGGCGGAAAAAATCGGCCGGCAGATGAGCGAGGCCACCGGCCGCCGCATCGAGGCCATGGTATACGGCGACGGCGCGTTCAAGGATCCCGCGGGCAAGATCTGGGAACTGGCCGACCCGGTGGTAGCACCCGGCTATACCAGGGGGCTGGTAGGCACCCCCAACGAGCTGAAGCTGAAGTATCTGGCGGATAACGACTTTGGCGACCTGACCGGCGAAGCGCTGCGGCAGGCGGTAGCCCGCCGTATCCGGGAAAAGGATTCCGCCAGCCTGGTGGGGCAGATGGTCTCGGAGGGGACGACGCCCCGCAACCTCACCGACCTGATCGGCTCCCTGTGCGACCTGACCAGCGGCAGCGGAGATAAGGGGACCCCCATCATCTATATCCAGGGATACTTTGATAACTATACTACGGATTGATTTTCTTCCCCCGCTCTCTGCCCGGGCAGAGGGTGGGGGCTTTCTTGCCGGCGGAAGGCCCCTGCAGGGGGCGGGGGAAGGGCCGCAGGCCCGGCCGCCCTCCGGGCGGCCGCCGCGCGCCGTGGGCGCGCGGGCTGCGACTGCGTCGCAGCGGCCTGCGGCCCGCCTGCCGGTTTCCGGCACAAATTTTACTTACATCCTGTCCCCAAATGTGCTATAATCTATAATAATAAAAAAGATTGCAGCAGGTTGGGAGGGCTTGTGATGTTTGAAATCGGCAGCAGGATCATGTACGGGAATACCGGCGTCTGCGAGGTGGAAGGCTACGCCACCCCCGACCTGCCCGGGATCCCCCGGGGGACCCCATATTACAGGCTCCGTCCGCTGTTCCAAAGCGGTACCATCTACTGCCCCGTGGAGCAGCCCAAGGTCTTTATGCGGCCGGTGATGAGCCGCGAGGAGGCCGAGGAGCTGGTGTCGCTCATTCCCACCATCAGCGTGGAGCCGTTTCGCTCCGGCCGTCTGCAGGAGCTTTCGGAGCATTACCGCCGCGTGCTGGGCACCCACAGCACCACCGACCTGGTCGAGATCATTAAATCGGTGTACTGCAAAAAGCGGGAAGCCGAAGCGTCGGGCCGCCGGGTCAGCCAGCTGGAGGACCGCTATATGAAGCTGGCGGAGGAGCTGCTGCACGGCGAACTGTCCGTCGCGCTGGGGATCCCCAAGGACGAGGTGAAGGATTACATCGCCCGCCGCGTCAGAGAAGCCCGGACGGAAGAATAAGCTCCGGCTCCAAACAAAAGGAACCCCGCCC
>SFLS01000038.1 GCA_004554485.1 Oscillospiraceae bacterium
GGGCGAGGATAAAAAAAGCATCGTCCTGATCTCGGCGGAAAGCAAAACGCTGTTCCGCACCATGGCGTCGGATCTGCACGACCGCTGGAAACGGCTGATAGAGATCAACCACAAGGCGCTGCTCAAAACACTGCTGCTCTTTTCGGAAAACGATACGCTGTACCGCGTGACGGAATACCTGCATATGGTCCCTTTGGAGGAATATCTGCAGCAGCAGGGGACCATCAGTCTTACCGATGCCCGAATTCTCATCAGCCCCCTTATTTCGCTGCTTTCCCAGCTGCACAATATGGGGCTGACGCACTGCGGCATCTCCCCGCAGAATATCTATGTGGATCTTCGCAAACGGGCCATTCTGGATGGTTTTGCCCTGCCGGAGCTGAGAACGGTGGGCAACAGCCTGCATGCGGAGCTGTATGCCGGATACAGCGCGCCGGAGCAGTACTCCAAAGCACTGTGGCAGGGCGAATGGACCGATATCTATTCCATGGGCGCGGTGCTGTACCGCATGCTGGCAGGGCAGGCCCCTGTTTCGGCGGAACTGCGGGGCGAAAAGGATTACCTGGCGCCGATTTCCCAGCTCAGGAGCGATCTGCCCGCCAATGTGGCGGACGGGATCATGAAGGCGCTGCGCTACAACCATAAGGAACGCTATCGCTCGATGGAGGCATTTTCCGCCGCGCTGCTGGAGGAATCCGGGGCCAATACGGCGGTGTTCCATCCGGAAGCGCAGCAAAAACCGGCGGAAAAGCTCCCTGTCAGCCTCAAGCAGATCTCTGCCGTCACTGTTTTGCTGGGGGCGTTACTGCTGCTCAGCGTTATCGCCAATATTTTCCTTGCGCTTTGGAACGGCGGCACTTTACAGGGGAATGACCCGCAAAGCCAGACGCCGGTAATGGAGCGCAGCCTCGAGGGGTACTATCTGCCGTCCATCCAGGATGAGCTGGAGCAGATGACAGGGTATAACTTCCATTACCGCTACGAGTACAGCGATACCTATCCCGCCGGTGTGATCTACAAGCAGTCGCTTGCGGTCGGCCAGGTGCTGCCGGAGGACGGAGGGGTGACGCTGTTTATCAGCAAAGGCCCGCAGTATGTTAAAATGCCGGATCTGTACGGCGCCAACGAAGCCTATGTTATCCGCATCCTGTCGGATTTGCAGCTCACCTTCACCATTTTGTACGATACCAACCCGGAAACCGGCGGGGAGGTTGGCACCGTGGTGGGCATGAGCATTGCCCCGGGTGAAACGGTACGGCCCAAGACAGCGGTGGATGCCGATTCCGTGGTGATCACCGTCAAGGGAGCGCCGGAGCCGGAATGGCCCTGACCAAACAGAAAAGAATAACAGCGATCCGCAGGTTTGGGAACCCTCCCTGCGGGTCGCTGATCTTTTACAAAAGGGTACGGTAGCTTGGGGTAATGGATTCCCGCAGATGTTCCATCAATTTGGCCGCGGCATCCAGGGTACTTAACAGCTCTGCTTTGTCGTCCTCCAGACAGTAGGCGGAAAGCTCCGACAGGTGTTCCATGATGCTGTCCAGGTGGTCGTGCCGGACATACAGCAAAAGACGGGGCTCCATCTTGTCCCATTCCGCCATCAGCTGCTCACACGGCTTCTGGGCGGATTTGGCGTCCTGTTCTTCTACCAGTTTGCGTACTTCCCGGGTGTGGCTCCCGATACGCTCCAGCGAGTTTTGCATATCGATCAGGGCGTAGGTGCTGACCGCTATGATCAGGAGAAGAATAATGATGGCGGCAATAAAACGCTTCATCGCTTCGGCTCCTTTGCTATGATATCACAGGTGCCGTCCGGGCCGGCCAGCATCAGGTAGATGTCAGGGATCCGCAGCTTTTGTGCCGCGGCCTTTTTTTCTACCCAGTTCAGGTCTTTTCCGCTGCGGCGCAGGTTATCATCCAGCACCGCGCCCTCGCAGACGACGGTCAGGGGTGGGGCATTCTGCTGGGGATCGTCCGGCATGGAAAGGGTCTGCGGGGTCACGGGGCGGGAGGCGTACTTTTGGTAGACCGACAGCTTACCGTTTGTCTCCACCACCGCAAAGTCGACCTCCTGCACCCGAAAAATACTGTTCTGGCGCAGCTGGCTCATCAGGTCGTCGGCGGAAAAACGCAGTTCCTGCATTTCCCTTTGGTCTATTTTCCCGTTTTGAATGATAATGATGGGCTTTCCGGAAATGATCCGCCGCAGTTTTTTGTTTTTCATGCAAAAATAGGAGGTCATCACCTCAAAGCACATCAGCGCCAGAATGGGCAGCAGACCGGCGAACATGGGGCTGTCGCTCTGTTCAATGGTCAGCGTGGCGATATTGGAAATCAGGATGGTGATGACCAGCTCCGAGGGCTGCAGCTCTCCGATCTGGCGCTTGCCCATCAGCCGGATCCCGAACACGACGATAAGGTACAAAATCAAAGTCCGTAAAAAGGTAACAAGCAAATGGTTTCGCCTCCTAACGGGGAGTATTATTCACCGCTTTTCTTTACATATTCCCACCGGCGGCGGCAATAATGAGGGGAGAAGCGCAAGGGATAATAGGGAGGGGAAAACAATGGAAAAATCGGATCAGCTGGATGCCAGCATCATTCTGCTGCGGGAACGCATCGAAGCAGGGATGCGCGGTTCCGCCGACCTCATTCTCAATGAATTCCGGATCGACGGGATCGGTGTGCTCACCTTTATGTTTGACGGCCTTGTTTCCAATTCCGCCGTCAGCGATTTTTTGCTGCGTCCGCTGTACCGCATGGAGCCCGGCGCCGGGACGCCGGAAAAGCTGTGGCATTATCTCAAAGACCAATGCCTGCTGAGCAGCGAACAGGGCGAGGTGGAAACCTACAGCGACCTGTTTACCAAGGCAATGAGCGGCTTTGCCATGGTGATGGTGGACGGCGTGCCCAGGGCGCTGTCGCTGGGCTACCAGGGCTTTGAAACCCGCGGCGTCAGCGAGCCGGCGGCAGAAAAGAATATGCGCGGCTCCCGGGAGGGCTTTACCGAATCCAACAATACCAATACAGCGCTGGTACGCCGCCGGCTCAAATCCCCCTATCTGACGGTGGAAACACTGTACCTGGGGCGGCAGAGCCGCACGAACGTGCGGATGCTCTACCTCAGCGATGTGGCGGATGCCGGGACCGTCGACCTCATCCGCCAAAAGATCAGTCGGGCGGATATGCCGGTGGTGCTGGATACCGGCTACCTTCAGCCGTTTATCGGCAAGGGGAAGGCGTCGCTGTTTTCCGGCGCCGGCGTTACGCAGCGCCCGGATACCCTCTGTGCCAAGCTGGCGGAGGGACGTATCGGCATCATGGTGGACGGAAGCCCCTGCGTGATGGTGGCGCCGTACCTTTTCATGGAGCATTTCCAGAGCCTGGATGATTATACCCAGCGCCCCTATTTTGCCACCTTTGTACGGCTTTTAAAGCTGGCGGCATTTTTCCTTACGGTTTTTTTGCCGGGATACTATGTCGCCATCGTTTCTTACCACCCGGAGCTGATTCCCCGCACACTGCTGCGCAGCTTTCTCGGCTCGGTCGTGGCCACCCCTATGTCCGCCATGGGGGAGGCGCTGGTACTGTTTTTATTGTATGAGTTGCTGCGGGAGGCGGGTCTCCGGCTGCCGGATGCCATAGGACACACCCTCAGTGTGGTGGGCGGCATCGTCATCGGCGATGCCATTGTCACGGCGGGACTTGTCGGCCTGCCGATGATCATCATCATCGCGCTGACGGCGGTCAGCGCCTTTGTAGTGCCCTCCCTGTACGAGCCGATTACCATTCTTCGCTTTCTCTTTATTTTTGTCGGCGGGATATTGGGCGTTTACGGCATTTTTTTGGGCTTTTTGCTGCTGGCGGTCAACCTTTGTGCGCTGCAGAGCCTCTCTACGCCCCTTACTTCGCCCCTTGCCCCGTGGGAGCCTGCCGCTCTGCGGGATCTTTTCTGGCGGGCCGGCTGGGAAAAGCTGAAAAAGGGCAATTACCGCATATCCTCCGCAGCCCAGACGGAAAGGAGGCCCTCCCATGGCGAAAACCCATAAGATCAGCGGCAGCGGACAGATCTTTTGCCTGCTGGCGCTTTCCCAGTGCTTTTGGCTGCTTTGCTACCGCCCCCGCATGACCAACGCCCTGCTGACAGCCGCCGCCGCGGCCATAGTATCCGGCGCGGTATTTTTGCCGGCCGTTTTTTGCCGCAGGCGGGCAGCCAAATGCCTGCCGGCCGGGCCGGTATCTGGTGCGGCAGGGGCGATACTGGGGAGCTGCTACTTTTCGGTCACCGCCATGCAGCTGCTTGCGGCAGTACGGGTGATCTTTGAGGAACTGTTCCGGCCGGTCTGGCTGCTGCTGATTTTGTTTGTTGTGGTCATGGCGTCCGCCGCCATGGGGCAGGAGGCGCTGGGCCGCGCGGCGTTTATCGTCACGGCGCTGTTTCTGGCGGGGGTGGTTTTGCTGGCGGCAGGGGCTGCCGGGCAATGCTCGCTGCTCAATCTGGAGCTTCCGGAGCGTCACCGCGGAATGCTGGCGGGAGAGATCCTCTATCTTCTCCCGATGCAGGCGGAGCTTCTGCTTTTGATGGGATTTGCTCCGCTTACCGACCGTCCCTCCTCCGCAAAGCTGCTGCTTTGGATTCCTTTCGGCTGGCTGATCAACGCCGTTATCCTGCTGCTGGTGGCGCTTGTCCTAGGACCGTACGGCGGGCTGCAGAGTTATCCTGTCTATGCGCTTTCGCGCGCGGCGGGGCTGTCGGCGCTTTCCGGCCTGATGCCGGTTTATTGCTTTTTACTGCTGACATCGGCCTTTTTCCGGCTGTCGGCGCTGGCGGTCATGTCCATGCGGCTGGCGCAGGATGTTGTCGGCCGGCCCCAACCGGCGTTCTGGGCAGTCGCCGCGCTGTGCCTGGCGGGTGTTTTTTTGCTGTATTTTACCGGCTGGGAACCTGCCGGGGTTTATTCGGTGCTGGCTGCACCGTCATTGGCGTGGCTGTTGTGGAGGATACTGCGGGGAGGGAAAAAGCGTGCGTAACCATATCATAGCGGCCGCTGCGCTGGCGCTCTGTCTGCTGACCGGCTGCGCGGGACGCTCTGTGGCGCAGTATCTGGTCGTTTCCTCCATGGCGGTGGACTGCTCCTCGGCGCCCATGACGGTGGTGCTGGAAATCGCCGGGGAGGAGCAAAACGACTACATGACCCTGCAGGGAGGCAGCTACGGCGCTATCTTTGCGCAGGCCCAGCGCCGCAGCGGCCGGCAGATTTACCTGGGGGCGATGCAATGTGTGGTTTTCGGCGGCGTGCCGGATGGCAAAGCGCTGCTGTCGCAGCTGACGGCGCTGCAGTCCGACAGCCGGATCAGCCCTAATTTGCAGATCGCCCTGTGCGAAAATGCACAGGAATTTTATTCTGACGGGGCAGACGGGGAGAAGCTGGCGGCGCTGCTGACGCTGCAGTACACCGACAGCAGACGCAGCAGCCTTAAGGAATTGCTCAATCTGTTCGGCGCAGAGGGGCGCGACGGATTGATCGCCTGGGTCAGCACAGGGGACGGCGAACTGATTCTGGACGGTGTGGTCCCCACGGGCAGCAGCGACTATACAGCCGTTTGGAAGCCAAATGAATTCTGCACGCTTTTGCTGCACCGCCAGGAGGAGATGCGGCTGACCGTTGCCGAAAACGGGACGGCAGCGGGCGTGTCGGTCTCCCGGCTGAAGCTGAGCCGTGTTACCGTAGAGGGGAACCGGGCAAAAGCCCGTTTTTCGGCTGTTGCTACGGTCCAGTCGCTTTCCGGCCCCGGGATGAGCAGGGAAACGCTGGAGGGGGGACTGCGCCGGGAGCTGATGGAGCAGATAGAGGAACTGGACAGAGCCGTGATGCAAAACGGCAAAAGCGACCTGCTGGGGATCGAAAAACGGGCACAACTGATGGGTTCGGCCGTGCCGGAGCAGCTTTACCGCAATACCGGTTACAGTGTGGATTTTATTCTGCGGGATCCGAAAGGCCTGCTGGAACGGTAAAGCGCAGGATTTTCCTGCAAAGCTGATTGCTGCATCCGCCGTCTGAATTTGCATCCTATAATCCCCCCAAAACTGCAAAGAGTATTCCGTGGGGAAGCAAATTCCCCAAAGCAAGGGGGTGAGGAATATCAGAAAAGCAATACGAACCGGCTTTTGGCTGTTGGGTGCGGCCGTGCTGGTGGTATTGGCAGCCGCCCTGTATTGGCAGGTCCAGCTTCCGGATGAAATTTCGGTGACTCGCGACGGAGAAATGCGTCTGCCGGGCAACATTACCGCCGTTTATCAGGAAGAAGGGGGAATGGAGCGCGCCGGCAATGATACCGTAACAAGCGCGGAGCTGGTTCTGCCGCTGGGAGTCTCCGTCAAAACGGTCGGGATCCGGCTGGTCGACCGGGAAACGGTGTTGGTTTCCGGCAAACCGTTTGGGATTAAGATGTTCACGGACGGCCTGATCGTCGTCGGACTCAGCGATTTCAGCGCCGACGGCAAACGGACCAACCCGGCCAAAAGCGCGGGACTGACCACCGGCGATATTCTGATCAGCCTGGACGGGATCGCCCTGACCTCCAACGAGCAGATGGGTGCCCTGGTGCAAAGCAGCGCCGGACGGGAACTGTGCCTGGTCTACGAGCGTGCCGGCCGGCAGCATCAGGTGCCTGTCACCCCGCAGAAAAGTGCGTCCGACGGCAGGTATCATCTGGGCGTCTGGGTGCGGGACAGCTCGGCCGGAATCGGGACCATCACCTATTACGATGAAACGGCACGCACCTTTTCGGGGCTGGGTCACCCCATCTGCGATATTGACACCGGGGAAATCATGACCCTTTCCACCGGGGAGGGGGTGGAGGCTGTGATTACCGGCTATAGCGCCGGCAAAAGCGGTTCGCCCGGCGAACTGAAGGGCCAGTTCATCACCGGCCACACCTTTGCCAGGCTGAACGCCAACGGAGAATGCGGCGTATGCGGTACGCTGCAGCCGGGGTTTCGGGCGGAAGGCGTCCGGCTGCCGGTAGCCCTTTCAAACGAGGTACAGCCCGGTCCGGCCAAGATGCTGACCACCATCGACGGCTCCTCGCCGAAGGAATATGACGTAGTTATTGAAAAGGTGCTGCGCGGCAACAGCCGCCCGGGACAGAACATGGTCATCCGGATCACCGATCAGGAACTGCTGTCCCAAACGGGCGGAATCATCCAGGGAATGAGCGGTTCGCCGCTGATCCAAAACGGAATGCTGGTAGGCGCCGTGACTCATGTGTGAGTAACTTGATGATACCTATACGGTCCTTTCTCAGTGTTTCCTCAAATAACTGCATAATCCGACTTACGAAGAAAACGGAGAGAGCATATTAGC
>SFLS01000014.1 GCA_004554485.1 Oscillospiraceae bacterium
ACCCGTTTTTTCTCCCAGGTATAGGTCAGCTTTTCGCCGTTTACCCACACTTCCCGCTGCACCGGCAGCGCCTCCTTTTCGCGGCTTTTGGCTCTCCGGCCGCCTGCCGCGCTTTATTCTTTGGCAAAAGGGAGACGCCCCGCGGGACGCCTCCCTGCTCTTTTCAGTTTGCGGGGACGCTCTGCAAAATGGCCTCCGCCATACCGGAAGCCGTCCGGCAGATGGTCTCCCAGTCGGCGCAGTCCTCGTACTGTGCTGGGTTGGGGATAAAGCCCACCTCGTACAGCACCGCCGGGCAGAAGCCCAGCCGGGTCACATAGTAGTAGCCCCATTCGGCGCCGTCGGTCTTGCGGCCGGTCGCCGCCGCCACGCAGTCGGAAAGCTGCCGGGCAAAGGCCTCGCTCGGCCCCTCGCAGTAATAGCTCACCATCCAGTCGGCCTTCACCTCCTTGGTCAGGCCGGTGCTGTTGTGGTGCACCGAAAGGAAGAAATCCGGCTTGGCCTCCACCGCCATGCGCACCCGTTCGTCCAGCGTCACCTTCGGCGTTTCTCGGTCGTCGGCGGTGCGGGTCATCAGCACCGTGGCTCCCATCTGCTCCAGCCGCTCCCGCAGCGCCAGGCTCACCGCCAGGTTCAGCTCCGATTCGGTGGGCCCGTAAAGACCGGCCGCGCCGTAGGCGCCGCAGTCGCGGTTGCCATGGCCGGGGTCTATCATCACCGTTATCCCCTCCAGCGGCTTGCCGGGCGTCCGGGCAAGTGTCGGCGCCTCCTTGATGGAAAGCAGCACATCGCCCGCCTCGTTGTACTGGATATCGTAGCCCCAGTATTTTTCCTCGTCCAGCGTCAGCAGCAGGCAGGCGCCGTCCTGCGTCTGCTCCCACCGCGCTTCGGTCACCGCCGGGCACAGCAGGGCGTCCGTTTCTTCCGGCAGCGCGGTGTTTTCCAGGCAGACGCGCAGCACGCCGTCCTCCAGCGCAGCCGTTGCCGCCGGGAAGCTGCCGCAGACAAAGGTCACGGTGGTCAGCCGTCCTTCGGTCGCCGAAGTAATGCCGGTCACCGTCGTCTCCACCGGGGAGACCTGTGGATCGACCGTTGCCCGGTCGCTGCTGATATAGCCCCCCGCCACCTCGTAAAAGACGGTCCCGTTGTACTGGAAGCAGCCCACCATCGGGATCCTGGCGCCCAGATGATAGGTGGCCTGGATGGTGCTGTCGTCGGTATAGTCGCTCAAAAGGCTCACATTTTCGGTGTCGGCCCGCACACTGGGGGTCACCCCCGCTCCGGCGGCATACAGCCGGCCCGCCGATTCATAGCGGGTCGTCTTACCGTTGTAGGTCAGGGTATAGGCGATGCTGCCCCAGTCGGTCAGCTCGCCCGCCGGCAGGTCCTCCGGCACCTGATAGACCCCCCGGAAGGTCGCCGCGATCCCGTTTTTGGCGGTAGCTGCCGTCTGCTTCATCGGCACCGTTTGGCCGTTGATGGTGGCGGTCACCTTGCCGCCGCTGGGGGCCACACACCGGAATACCAGCTCCTGCCCCGCCCATACGGCGGCGTCACTGGTCGGGAATCGGGAGGTCACCGTCGAGGTAACGCCGCTGTCGGCGGCGGTGCGCCGCACCGTCAGGGTCAGGCTGTCTTCCCCCTGCCGGAAGGTAAAGGTGTTGTTCCCCACCGCCAGGTTCACCGCCACGCCAAAGCAGCCCTGGGTCCCGGTGCGTTCCACCGGCTTGCCGTTCATGGTCAGCGGCCGGTCGGGGTCGCTGGTTCCCATGATAAAAATGCCGGAATAGCCGGTCGCGGCGTTATTTTCCGGGTAGCCGATCTTCAGCTCCCCGGCAATCTCCAGCGAGACCGCCGTCACCGGTTCCGAAACGGCGGCGTCCGCGTAGCTCAGCAGCAGCCCCCTGGCGGCGGTATCCTGCCGGATCTCGGGGTAGTTGCCCAGCACCAGACCCGCTGTGCAGCCGTTTCTGGCATTGTACCAAAGCTGGCTGCCGGTAACGCCGCTTTGCAGCGTTTTCACCACCGGTGTCACCGGGACCGTCAGGCCCTCCCAGATGTCCGCCAGTGCCGTGTATTCCGCTCCGGCGGTCTGCGGCAGCACCGGCAGCAGCCGCTGCACCCCGCTGCTTTGCAGCGCCGCTGTCTTTGCTGCGTCGGCCGCCGCGGCATCATACCGCAGCGCCAGCGGCAGGCCCGTCTGCCGCAGCGCCTCCAGCCGGCTTTGCAGCTCCCCGGCGGAAAGGCCATCGCCCTGCAGCGCCACGCCCTCCGGCGCGTATTTCAGCGGCTTTTCCGGGGCGTACACGCTGCGCACCGCCGCCCACACGGCGGGGCTGCCCTTGGCCGTTCTGCACAGCGTCTCCAACCGGGCATAGTCCTCCCCGTCCTCGATCTCCCAGTACAGTGTTTCCACACGGTTTTCCCGCGCAAAAGCGATCAGCTCTCGCAGCGCCGCCTTTTCGGCTTTGGCCAGTTCCCTCGCGTTGGCATCCGTCTCAACCTCCATCGGCAGCTCCGCCATCGAAGTCCACAGGCCCGTCCCCGGCAGCGCCGGCGCCGGCTCCGGCAGGGCCGGGCCGTCCTCCAACAGGCGCGGCAGCAAAAAGGCTCCGGCCCCGATGCACAGGGTCAGCAGCAGCACCGTCAGTGCCGTCAGTCCTCTCGTTTTTTGCTTCATCACGCTTTCCTCACCCGGTCACAGTTCAAAATCCTTGGGGCCGTACTGCTGCGATGGCAGCCGGGGCGCCCGCCGGATCTCCCGCCGCAGCGGATCGTACCGAAAGGCGGCGCAGCGGTCCTCCGCCGCCATCACCCCCCGCTTGGGGCAAAGCACAAAGTCCTTATCCACATTGGGGGTGCCCACGGCGCAGTAGCGGCACGCCGGGTCGATCTCTCTGTCAAAAAATCTGCTGCTCATCCGAATTCCCTCCTGTTGCGGTGCGCAAAACCTCTGCCGGAGCCGGGGTCCGGCCCGCAGGGCGTTTCGGCCCGGCCGAAACCGGCGGCCGAAGGCCGCCGCGGGCTGCCTGCGGCAGCCCGGCCCTGCGGGCCGCCCACCGCCGGCTCCCTGCCTGCCGGACTCTTTCCTTTGGCTCCATTATACCACACCGTTCGACCGCTGGGAACCGCTTTCACCGGCATTTTGCCGGTAAATATTTACTGCGACTTGGGCAGCCCCCGCTCCCAGCGGGCCGCCAGCATCCCGCACAGCACCAGCATCCACAGGCTGCCCCACAGCATCCGTCCCAGGGAAAGCGCCGGCACCGCCGCGCCGGTCATTGCCGGTACCGCCGCCCGCCGCCCCAGCCACGGCAGCGCCAGCAAGGCGGTCAGCAGCCCGTGCAGCAGTCGGGAAAGCAGCAGCCTCCCCCACGGCAGGCCCGTTTCCCCCAAACAGGCCGCCACCTGGCAGCAGATGGAGATCCCCCCGAAGGAGAGCAAAAACGGCAGGATCTTCGCCGCCTCGGCGGGGGGTAGCCGGGCCGCCATGGCACTGCCGGCACAGATCTCCAAAAGGCCGGTCAGCAGACAGTCGGCCGTCGTCCCGCAAAGCCTGCCGCCGGAAAGGGCCGCCAACCCCTTTGCCAGCAGCGGAAACACGCCGCAGGCGGCCAGCACCGCCGAAAAGGCGGAAAGCAGCACCACAAAGGCGCAGATGTTCACCGCGGAGGCCGCCGCCGAGCCGACCGACCGCACCAGCAGTACTGCCGCCGACTCCGCTTTGGGCGGGGCCGGGGCGTCGCCTCCCGGGCGGGGCCGGGGCTGCCCGAGGGTGAGCAGCCGGGCCGTCAGCAGACCTGCCGCCAGCTGGCACAAAAACAAAAACAGCCCCACCGCCACCGAGCCGAAGATCCGCTGGCCCACCACCCCGGCCATATAGGCCGGCCCGCTGTGGATGAGCAGCGCCGCCCCCTGCTGCGTCTGCCGGGCGGTAACGGCGCCCCTTTTCTGCAGCTCGGCCAGCGTTTTCGCTCCGGCCGGGTATCCCCCGATCCAGCTCATCAGGATGGCGGGAGCCGCCGCGGGGGGCAGTCGGTAGCAGCGGACGGCCACCCCGGAAAACGCCCGGGCCAGCACGGTGCCGCCGGGCGCGCCCGCCAGAAACACCGACACCGCCAGAAAGGGGAAAACCGCCGGCAGAATCACGCTGCCGCAGGCGGCGATGCCCCGCACCGCCCCGGCCGAAGCGGCGGGCGCGTACGCGATGAGCAGGGCCGCCGCCAGCAGGCAGAATACGGCCAGCAGGATATCCTTTACAGCGGGGCGGAGCATGGGGCGTCACCTTCTTTTCTGTGGTAATTTATGTGTGGGGAAGCGGCGGTATGCGGCACGGCGGGAAGGCCGGGGCAGGCTTTGGCGGAAGGCTATGAGGGGGAGGCCCGCAGGGCCGGCGCCGCAGGCGCCGCGGCGATCTCTGATCGCCGGTTTCGGCGCAGCCGAAACGCCCTGCGGGCCGAAAGCCTGCGTCCTGCAGGGGGCGGTGGAGACCGCATCTGCCCAGAAAGCCGCCGGAGACAGCGGCGCCCGGGATTGGACGGCTGCTTGGGGCAGTGGAAAAACATCCCCTACTAATACGCCGAACGGGCAGCTTTTTTGCAGGGTTTTGGTTAAGATCACACAAATATTTACAAAGAATTTACAGATGGCCCGGTTTTTCCCCCTGTTGACAGGGCGGCGACTAACGGACAGCCCCCGACGCATATAGTGGGAGGAGCGAGTGAAAGGGAGACTGACTATGCCGATGAACAAGGTACTGAAAAAGACCGGAGATTCCCTGCGGGAGGCTGCCGCCGATCTGCTGCCGCCGATGCGGGTGGAGCTGCTTTCCGACCGGCAGGCGGTGGTGGACGGCTGCCGGGGGATCCTGGAGTACAATGAGTGCTGCATCCGGCTGTGTACCGGGGCTGTCACCGTCCGATTTACCGGCGAGGGGCTGCAGATGCGCAACTTCGGCAGTCTGGGCGCCGTGGTGGAGGGGCGGATCCGCTCGGTGGAGTTTGTTTGACCGGGCACCGGGACGCGGCAGAGGGACGGCCCGCAGGGCGTTTCGGCGCAGCCGAAACCGGCGGCCTTTGGCCGCCGCGACGCCGGAGGCGTCAGCCCTGCGGGCCGAATGGACCGGCTTGCAGGAACCGGCGGAGAAGCGCTGCGCACCATGCAGGGATCACAACGGAGCAAAGGAGGGCGGAAACGATGCTGCTGCGGGCGATGATCCGGTACTGCCGGGGAACGGTGCATTTTGCGGTGAGCGGGCCGTACCCGGAGCGTTTTTTGAACCTCTGCGCCCAGGGCGGGCTGGGGCTGTGGAATGTCCGGCAGCAGCCGGGGGGGCTGAGTGCCTGCTGCGCCCTCAGTCACCGGCGGCAGTTGGAATACTACGCCCAAAAAAGCGGCCTGACCCTGACGGTGACAAAATGTGCCGGGATGCCGCCGACGGTCCGTCGCTACCGCCGCCGCACCGGGCTGTGGATCGGGTTGGGGCTGCTGGCGGTGGGCCTGCTGGTGATGGGGCAGTTTGTGTGGCAGGTGGAGGTGACCGGACTGAAGAGCCTTTCCGCGGCGGAGATTACCGACGCCCTGACCGAGTATGGCGTGCATCCCGGCGCCTGGGCCCGGGGCATCGACGCCAAAACGGTGGAGCGCAAAATGCAGGTCCGCTTTGCCGGGATCGCGTGGGTCTCGGTGAATATAGAGGGCTGCCGCGCCACCGCCGTTATCGAAGAAGCGGTCATCCCTCCCGCCCCCGTCGAGGACGGCGTTCCCACCAATCTGGTCGCGGCGTATACCGGCTTTATCACCCGGATCGAGGTGTTTAACGGCAACCCGGTGGTCCGCCCGGGCGACAGCGTACAGGCGGGCGACCTGCTCATCAGCGGGATTATGGACAACAAGATGGGCGAAAGCCGCACGGCGCACGCGCGCGGACAGGTATACGCGCTCACCCGCGAGCGCGTGGAGATCGAAATTCCCTACCGCCAGGTGAAATACACCCTGCGGGGAATTGTGCGGCGGCGGTACCTTACCCTGTTCGGCGTCGCCATCCCGCTGCAGGCCAAAGGCGCTCCCGCCGGACCGTACCGGCTGGAACGCAGCGAAAAAGCGCCGGGCGGGCTGCTTTCCCTGCTGCCGGTGAGGATGACCGAGGAATGCTATCTGCTGCTGAACGAGGAGAGCGTGACCATCCCGCTGGAGGAGGCGCAGCGGCGGGCGGAAAAGGCGCTGGCCCTGCGGGAGAAAGAGTGGGCGGGCGTCACCGTACAGAGCCGCAGCCTGACCGGTACCGAGACGCCTGCCGGCTACACCCTGACGGCGGAATACCTGCTGGAGCGGCAGATCGGGCAGGAAACACCGGTACAGACCGAGGAACGGCAGGCGGCTCTGCCGGAGGAGTAAGGCCGCGCCGGAGCAGATCTGAGGGGAGGTAGGCCCGCAGGGCCGGCGCCGCAGGCGCCGCGGCGATCTTTGATCGCCGGTTTCGGCCGCGCCGAAACGCCCTGCGGGCCGAAAGCCTGCGCCTTGCAGGGACCGGCGGAGGAAGCCGGTTCTGTCAGCCGCGGACCCCGGCAGCCGTGCCAATTTAGTTCCAAAAAACAGATGAAATTTCTATGAAAATTTCATAGAAATTTCGGGGGAATTGTGGTACAATATCCTAATAAACGAGCATTGGCGACCGGACAGGCCTGTAAGCTTTCCGGCAGGCTGCCGAAGGAGGAAACCCATGACCGAACAGAGCATCAATTTTGAACGGATGGAGTACGCTCTGACCCTGTTTGGTAACTCGGACGAGAACATCCGAATGCTGGAGCAGGGATACGGCGTTTCGGTGGTGTTCCGCGGCACCGATATCAAGGTAAGCGGCGACGCCGAAAAGGTGATGACCTGCACCCGCTGCATCGAGGGTCTGCTGAAAATGGTGGAGTCCGGCGAGGAGCTTTCGGCGCAGAATATCCGCTATATGATGAGTCTGGTGGAGGAGGGCCGCGAGCAGGAGGCGGATTCGCTGGGGCGGGACGTCATCTGCATTACTGCCAAGGGCAAACCGCTGAAGCCCAAAACCATTGGCCAGCAGAAGTATGTCGAGGCCATCCGCAAAAACACCATCGTCATGGGGATAGGACCGGCCGGCACCGGCAAGACCTATCTGGCGGTGGCCATGGCCGTCAAAGCCTTCCGGGCACAGGAGGTCAACCGCATCGTGCTGACCCGTCCCGCCGTGGAAGCCGGCGAAAAGCTGGGTTTCCTCCCCGGCGACCTGCAGAACAAGGTGGACCCTTACCTGCGGCCGCTGTACGACGCCCTGTTTGATATGCTGGGGGCGGAAAATTTCCAGAAGTACCAGGAGCGGGGCAATATAGAGGTGGCGCCGCTGGCCTATATGCGGGGACGCACGCTGGACGACAGCTTTATCATTCTGGATGAGGCGCAGAACACCACCCCGGAACAGATGAAGATGTTTCTGACCCGGCTGGGTTTCAACTCCAAGGCCATTATCACCGGGGACGTGACCCAGATCGATCTGCCCGATGCCCGGCGCTCCGGACTGGTGGAGGCCAGCAAGATCCTGCGGGATATCCCGGATATTGCCATCTGCCGCTTTACCGAAAAGGACGTCGTGCGGCACCGGCTGGTGCAGGATATCATAAAGGCATACGAAAAGTATTACAGCAGGCTGGATGCGGCAAGGAAAAACAAGTAGCGGACAGGCTGAAAGTCATCCTCTCCCCTGCCGCTTTACCGCAAAAGACGCTGTGCGGCACCGGCCGGTGCAGGATACCATAAAGACATACGAAAAAATACAGCAGGAAGGATACTGCAAGGAGATACAAATCATGGACAAGCTGAAAGTCATCATCACCAACGACCAGAAGGCCGTAAAAATACCCGCCGGATTGCGGCTGATGCTGCGCCGCTGCTGCACCGCCGTGCTGCGGATGGAGCATTTTGAGGGGGACGCGGAGGTCAACATCACCTTTACCGATGACGAAAAGATCCGGGAGATGAACAACCGGTTCCGCCAGAAGGACGCCGCCACCGATGTGCTCTCCTTCCCCCTGGGCGAAAACGGGCAGTACGACCTGAACCCCGACACCGGCTGCAAGCAGCTGGGGGATATCGTTATCTCGGTGGAGCACGCTGTGGCGCAGGCCGCCGAATTCGGCCACACCTTTGACCGGGAGATGGGCTATCTGACCGTCCACTCCATGCTGCACCTGCTGGGCTACGACCACGTAAACGGCGGACTGGAAAAGACCATTATGCGGGAAAAGGAGGAGGAAGCCCTGGCGCGGCTGGGACTGACCCGGGACAACACCTATGTGGAATGAGAAAGATAAAACGGAAATCCCCCAGAGATCGGCGTTTATTGCCATAGTGGGGCGGCCCAACGTGGGCAAAAGCAGCCTGCTGAACGCGCTGCTGGGCGAAAAGGTGGCCATTGTTTCGCCGCGGCCGCAGACCACCCGCACCCGCATCACCGGCGTGCTGACCGAGGGAGACACCCAGCTGGTCTTTATCGATACCCCCGGCCTGCACCGCGCCCGCAATTCGCTGGGCGAATATATGGTGCGGCAGGTGGGCTCCTCGGTTTCCGACGTGGACCTCGCGGTACTGGTGACTGACGCCTCCGAGCCGTGGGACCGCCTGACGAAGGCGGAGCTGGAGCTGATCGGGCAATTTAAAAAGCTGGAGCTGCCCGCCGTGGCGGTGCTGAACAAGATAGACCTGGTGCGGGAGAAGGAAAAGCTGATCCCGATGATGGCGGTGCTGAATGAAGCCTATCCGTTCCGGCAGATCGTCCCCCTGAGCGCCAAGGACGGCGACGGGGTGGCGCTGCTGAAGGGACTGCTGGACGACGCCGCCATGCCCGGCCCGCACTTTTTTGCCGACGATACCCTGACCGACCAGCCGGAGCGGGTGATCGCCGCCGAGATGCTGCGGGAAAAGGCGCTGTGCTTCCTTTCCGAGGAGATCCCGCACGGCATCGCGGTGACCATCGAGAGCATGAAGGAGCGCGAGACCGCCGGCGGCCCCATCACCGATATCGAGGCAACCCTGTACTGTGAGCGCAAGAGCCACAAGGGGATCATCATCGGCAAGGGCGGCGCGATGCTCAAGCGCATTGCCACCGCCGCCCGGGAGGAGCTGGAGGCCTTCCTGAACTGCCGGGTGAACCTGCAGTGCTGGGTGAAGGTGAAGGAGGACTGGCGCAACGAGGAGCGGATGCTGCGCAACTTCGGCTTTACCGAGGAGCGGTGACGCAGCCGGGCGAAACAAAGGCTGAAAACGGCGCGGGCGGCCCGCAGGGCGGCCCGGCGAAGCCGGGACCGGCGGCCGAAGGCCGCCGCGCGGCGCGAAGCGCCGCGGCCCTGCGGGCCAGCCCCGGCCTGCTGCTGTGACCCGAGCGGAATTTTTTTGCAGAGACTGCAAAGATTCCCTAACATATCCCATGGCGGATGGCGCAGAATGATAGCAGAGTATCTGCTGCGAAGGGAGCGCCTGCCATGAACCGACCTGCCAACCCGAATTCCGACCCCGAAAGCCGCTGGGAATGCTTTTGGCAAAGCGGACGGGTGGAGGACTATCTGAACTACCGGGCAGCGGCCGCGGCTGCCGCCCGAAAGGAGCCGACCGATGCAGACAGCGACCGAAGCCCTGGTGCTGCGGGAACGCCGGTTGGATGAGCAGGACCGTCTGCTGACCCTGCTTTCCGCCGATCAGGGGATCATAACCGCCTACGCCAAGGGGGCCGGGCGGATGAAGGGCTCGATGGCAAGCGCCACCGAGCTGCTTTGCTATTCCCACTTTGTGCTGTTCCGGAACCGGGACCGCTGCTTTGCCGACCGGGCCGAGGTCAATACCCTGTTTTTCGGTATCCGGGGAAACCTGGAAAAGCTGGCGCTGGCTACCTACTTTGCGCAGCTTTGCTGCGAGCTGATCCCCGAAAATGAGCCGGCCGCCGAGGAGCTGCGGCTGATGCTGAACACCCTGTACTGCCTGGAACAGGACAAGCTGCCGCCGCTGCAGCTCAAGGCGATCCTGGAGCTGCGCCTGCTGACGCTGACCGGCTATATGCCGGACCTGATCGCCTGCCGGATGTGCGGCAGCCTGCCGGAGGGCCCGGTGCTGTTCGACCCCGCCGGGGGGAGCGTCTGCTGCCCGGACTGCGCCCCTGCCGGTGCCGTGGGACTGCTGCCGCTGCCGCCGGGGGTCTTTGCCGCCATGCGGCATATCATCTACTGCGAGTTTGAAAAGCTGTTTTGCTTCCGGCTGGCGGAGGAAAACCTGCCGCTGCTGGCCGGGGCGGTGGAGCAGTATCTGCTGTGCCAGGTAGAACGCATCCTGCCGGCGCTGAATTTTTACAAAACGATGCTGTAAGCCATACCGACGAGACGAAAGGAAGGGACCTGCAATGACCGAAAAACAACAAAACGCCATAGCGCTGCACAAAAAGGGGTACAACTGCTTCCAATCCGTGCTGTGCGGCTTTGCCCGCGAGCTGGAGGCGGATGAAACGACGCTGTTCCGGCTGGGCGAGGGCTTTGGCCTGGGCATGGGCGATATGAAGCAGACCTGCGGCGCGGTAAGCGGCGCGGTGGCCTGCATGGGCCTGCTGAACAGCGCCGCCGATACCGAAGCGCCCAACACGACCAAGCGGGCCACCATGGGCATGGCTGCCACGCTGACCGACCGCTTTTGCCGGGAGCACGGCAGCTGTATTTGTGAGGTGCTGAAGGGCCGAACCGGCTGCCCCGTCGTCCCCTGCGATACCTGCATTGCCGACTGCGTGGGATATGTGGAAGAGGAGCTGGCCCGCCGCGTATGATGACCTATCACGACCAGAACGCACTGAAGCTGTGCCACCGCTACTGGCAGGAGCGTATCCGGCCGGGCATGACCTGCGTGGACGCCACGGCGGGGCGGGGCCGGGATGCCGAGCTGCTCTGCCGACTGATCGGCGAGGGCGGGCGGCTGTACGCCTTTGATATCCAGGAGGAGGCGATCGCCAGCACCCGCGAGCGGCTGGCCGCGGCGGGTCTGCTGGAGCGCGCAGTGCTCATTCAGGACAGCCACCGGCGGATGGCAAGCTACCTTTGTGCGGCTCACGCCGTGGTTTTTAACCTGGGGTACCTGCCGGGCGGCGACCATACCGTAGGCACGACGGCCGAGGAGAGCATCCCCGCCATCGAAGCGGCGCTTTCGCTGATCCCTGACGACGGCTTTATTACGATCTGCCTGTACTACGGCGGGGACAGCGGCTATGCCGAGCGCGACGCGCTGATGGATTTTCTGGCGCGGCTGGACGCAAAGCGCTGCACCGTGATGGTGCAGCAGTTCCTGAACCGCCCCAACTGCCCGCCCATACTGATCATCATTGAGAAGAACCACTGAGAACATAACCGAGAAGGTACACCCGGGCGCGGCGGCCGAGCGGGCGAGGGGCGGCCTCCCGGCGGGAGGGCGCCCCGAGGGAGAGCGGCGCCGCCGCGCCCGGAGCCTGCCGTCTGCCGGAAGCCGGCGAAGGGCCAAGCCTTCGGTTTTTACGAAAGGAACGCCATGACGGAGTACTGGGACCTGCTGGATCAAAACCGAAACCCGTTGGGAACGCTGCACCGGCGGGGCGACCCGCTGCCGGCGGGAGCAAGGCATCTCTGCGTAGAGGTGATCACCCTGTGCCGGGGGCAGATGCTGACCACCC
Organism: Oscillospiraceae bacterium; assembly: GCA_004554485.1. Lineage (GTDB taxonomy): Bacteria > Bacillota > Clostridia > Oscillospirales > Ruminococcaceae > Angelakisella. Next base: position 11,699 of record SFLS01000014.1, read on the forward strand.
GCCGCCACCCCCAAAAGCACAACGGTGGCTTTTGGGAGGTGACGACCGGCAGCGCCCTGGCCGGGGAAACCAGCCGGGCTGCCGCCGTACGGGAGCTGTACGAGGAGACCGGCATCCGGGCGAAGGAGGAGGACCTGCTGCTGTTTGACCGGCTGATGACCCCCAGGATCTTCAGCGATACCTACCTGCTGATCCTGCCGGAGCGGCCGGCGGTCACCCTGCAGAGCACCGAAACGGTGGACTATGCCTGGCTGACCCCCGCCGAAATGCTGGAACGCTGCCGGCGGGGACTGGTCATCGGGCATCTGGCGGAGCGGTTTGCCTGCTACTGTTCCCGTTTGAATGAATTTATCCCTGAGGAGGGAACCCCATGAACAAACATCACCAGACGCTGGAGCTGGACCGGGTGCTGCAGATGCTGGCCGAGCAGACCACCTGCCCGGCTTCCCGAGAGCTGGCCCTGCGGCTGACCCCCTGCGATCAGTACCGGGACGCTGCCGATGCGTTGCGGCGTACCGCCGATATCAATACCCTGACCAACCGCTACGGCACCCCTTCGCTCGGCGGTATTCACGACTGCACCGGCGCGCTGCAGCGGGCCAAGCTGGGCGCGCGGCTTTCCGCCGGAGAGATCCTGCAGATCGGGCGGGTGCTGCGCACCATCCGGACCATCAAAAAATGGCGGGGACAGGGTGAGACCGCCACCGCCGCCGACGACCTGTTCCGGAGCCTTTCCCCGGTGGAGGGACTGGAGCAGGATATCACCGCCGCCATTCTCTCGGAGGAGGAGCTTGCCGATACCGCCTCTCCCGCCCTGGCCGACCTGCGCCGGCGCATCCGCCGCGCGCAGCTGAAGGTGCGGGAGCAGCTGGACGGCATCATCCGCTCGCCGCAGTACGCCAAGGCCCTGCAGGAGCCCATCGTGACACTGCGGGACGGGCGCTTTGTGGTGCCGGTCAAGATCGAGTGCAAAAACGAGGTCAAGGGCCTCATCCACGATACCTCCTCCAGCGGCGCGACTGTCTTTGTGGAACCGCTGGCTGTGGTGGAGGCCAACAACGAGATCCGGATGCTGCAGAACGAGGAGCAGTTGGAAATCGACCGCATCCTGCAGGAATTCAGCGAGCGGATCGGGCAGGTGGCGGACACCACCCGCGACAGCTTTGAGGCGCTGCTACAGCTCGACCTGCTGTTCGCCAAGAGCCGTTTGGCGGACAATATGAAGGCGACCGTCCCGGAGCTGAACGAGGACGGCATCATCGAGTTCAAAAAAGCGCGGCACCCCCTGATCGCGAAGGATAAGGTGGTGCCGGTGGATATCCGGCTGGGCGGCGACTTTGATACGCTGGTCATCACCGGCCCCAACACCGGCGGCAAGACGGTGGCGCTGAAGACGCTGGGCCTGCTGACACTGATGGCCGCCTGCGGCATGATGCTGCCGGTCGCCGGCGGCAGCCGGGCGGCGGTTTTCGGCCACGTACTGGCGGATATCGGGGACGAGCAAAGCATCGAGCAGAGCCTTTCCACCTTTTCCTCCCACATCGTCAAGATCATCGAGATCCTGCAAACCGCCGACCGGCAGAGCCTGGTGCTGACCGACGAGCTGGGCGCCGGCACCGACCCCACCGAGGGCGCGGCGCTGGCGGTCTCCATCATCAACGCGCTGCGGCAGCGCGGCGCGCGGCTGGCGGCGACCACCCACTACGCCGAGGTGAAGATGTACGCCCTGCAGACCGACGGCGTGGAAAACGCCTGCTGCGAATTTGACGTGGCGACCCTTTCCCCCACCTACCGGCTGCTGATCGGCGTACCGGGGCGCAGCAACGCCTTTGCCATCAGCCGCCGGCTGGGGCTGCCGGAGGAGATCATCGAGGAGGCCCGGGGGATGGTCTCCAGCGAGAATACCCGCTTTGAGGACGTGGTAAGCGAGCTGGAAGCCACCCGGCAGCAGCTGGAAAACGAGGTGACCGCGGCGGAAACCGCCCGCGGCGAGGCCGACCGGCTGCGCGCCGAGATGCGCCGGCAGGCCGAAGCGCATGAAGCGGCGCTGGAAAAGCTGGAGACCGACGCCCGCGACGCGGCCCGTGCCCTGGTGGAGCGCACCCGCAGCCGCACCGACCTGCTGCTGAACGAGCTGGAGGAGCTGAAAAAGCAAAAGGACAAGGCGGACTTCAGCGAAAAGGTGGCCGCCATGCGGCAGGGCTACAACCGGCGCATCGAGGAGCTGCGGGACACCGCCGACCCGGTAAAGGAGAAAAAGCAGGAGGAGTACCGCCTGCCGCGGGCGCTGCGGGAGGGCGACACCGTAACGGTGGCCGCCATCAACCGGCAGGGCACCGTGATAGCCGGGCCGGACAAAAACGGCGCCTACCAGGTGCAGCTGGGCAACATGAAGATGAAGTGCGAGCCGGGCGAGCTGCGGCTGCCGGAGGACGCCCCCAAGCCTCCGAAGAAAAAGCAGTCGGACGGCATGCGTACCACCCGTCCCGGCAACGCCCAGCGGGAAGCGCGCACCGAACTGGATATCCGCGGGATGGCCAGCGACGAGGGCCTGATGGAGGTGGACCGTTTTTTGGACCGGTGTATGCTGATGGGCATCAAGAACGTGACCATCATCCACGGCAAGGGCACCGGCGTGCTGCGGGCCGCCGTGCAGCAGCATCTGCGCCGGCTTTCCATCGTAAAGAGCCAGCGCCCCGGGATGTACGGCGAGGGCGAGATGGGCGTAACCGTTGTGGAACTGAAATAATTTTCCGGGTATAAAAGATCCCCCCTATGGAACAATGAAGATGATTTCTTCCATTCCTGAGGGGGGATTTGACATGGCGAAAAGAATGATGGACCGGGTGCTGGTATTTGGGACGGGCGCCAGCTTTTACAGCCTGCTGGAGACACTGTGGCGGGGGTACACCCACTGGACCATGAGCATCACCGGCGGCATGGTGCTGCTGACCGTTTACGCGATGGAGCGCCGCACCCACTCCAGCGTTTGGCGGCGGTGTCTGCGCTCCGCCGGGATCATCACGCTGTACGAGTTTGCGGTGGGGTGCCTGGTGAACCTGCGGCTGGGCTGGAACGTATGGGATTATTCCGCGCGGCCCGGCAATCTGCTTGGCCAGATCTGCCCGCTGTTTTGCTTTTTGTGGCTGCTGCTTTCCGGCCCGGTGCTGCTGCTGTGCGGCTGGCTGCGGCACAATATGGAGCCGGAGCTGCCCCGGCAGCGCCACGGCATCTGCTGGCGGTAAGCGCCGCGGCCGGGGCCCCCGCAGGCGGGCCGAAGGGCGCCCGGAGGGCGCCCTTTTTCTGCGGCGCCCCCGGCGCCGCAGGCCCCTGCGGGGGCCCGCGGTCTGCAGAGACCGGCGGAAAGCGCTTTTCTTTTTGGGTGGGATATGCTACAATAGGAGCGGAAAATACCCCCACTGTGAAAGGAGAAGCTTGACATGGCAGACAAGGATATGAAGCAGACACTGGTACAGCTTGCCCGGCAAGCGGCCCAGAACGCCTATGTTCCCTACTCCCGCTTTAAGGTGGGGGCGGCGATCCTGGGGGAAAGGGGCGGCATTTATACCGGGTGCAACGTGGAAAACGCCAGCCTAGGGCTGACCATCTGCGCGGAGCGCAACGCCTGCACCACCATGGTGGCGCAGGGGGAAACGCGCATCGCGGCAGTAGCCATCTACGGCGGCGGCACAGCCGGGGAAGCCGCCCCCTGCGGCGCCTGCCGGCAGTTTATGCTGGAATTTGCCGATGAAAAGCTGCAAGCGCCGATCTACCTGGCGGGCGCGGACGGCAGCGTGGCCGAAACCAGCTTCCGGGAGCTGTGCCCCTACCCGTTCCGCAGCTTTACCGGTGAGCCGGGCTGATACAACCAAAAAGCACCACAAAGGTTCCCTGCCTTTGCGGTGCTTTTTTCTGTGCGGCATTTTGGGCTTCATCCCACGCCCCGGCGGTCACTTCCCCAACAGATTGCGGATCCGGTCCGCCAGCGCCCGGCGGCGGGCTCGCGCCTCCTCTTCGGCAGGCTGCCAGCCAGACGGCGTGCGGCGCAGCAGGCTGCCCTCCCGCGCCCCGGGCGGCAGCTGGGCTTTGGGGATGCGGCAGCGTTCTTCGGTCACGGTATTTTCGCACAGGGCGTATTCGCCCTCAAACCGGTCGATGCTCCACATTGGTTTCCCTCCTTATTTTGCGGGGGAGGCGGTCACGGCGGCGCCATCGCTGACGACGGTGACCGTCCCCTGCAGGTCGGTACGGTAGACGGCGCATTCCAGAGCCTTGAGGCGGGTCAGAACCGCAGTGTCAGGCAGGTTGTAGTCGTTATCCTCCCCCACCGAGATGACGGCGATGCGGGGCGATACCGCCGACAAAAACGCCTCGCCGTTGCCGGTGCCGCTGCCATGGTGCCCCACCACCAGCACATCGGCCGCAAGGGCAGCCCCGCCCTGCAGCAGAGCGGATTCCGTTTCCTTCTCGGCGTCGCCCATAAGCAGCAGGGCCGTCCCGCCGTACTCTACCCGCAGGACAAGGGAGTAGTTATTGAGGTTTTCGCAGACCGCACCCGGCGTCGGGCTGAGAACGGTAATGACAGCCTTCCCCAGCGAAAGGGTATCGCCGGCGGCAAGATAAGCGCACGGCACCGACTGTTCGGCCAGTGTTTGCCAAAGACGGGCATAGGAGGTAACGGTAGGCAGCTGCTCCTCCGGGACGGCCGCCGTGTAAAAGGCCGCGGCCGGAATCTTTTGGAGTACGGTGCGCAGGCCGCCATAGTGGTCGCTGTGAGGGTGGGTGAGAATGACGGCGGAAAGGGACGGCACTCCGGCGCGGGAAAGCGCCGCCAGCACCTTGCCGCCCGCGGCGTATTCCCCGGCATCGATGAGTATCGCCTCCCCGTCGCAGATCAGCAGCAGGCTTTGGGCCTGCCCCACATCCAGGACGCAGAGCGTCAGGCCCTCCCCGTCAGCCGGGGACACAGGCGTCGAGACCGGTGATCCGGCCGGCGGGGACAGCTCCTGCCACAGCAGCCAGGCCGCCAGCGCCAGCAGCAGGAAAAACGCGGCCCACAGCGCCCGGCGCTTTTGCCGGGAAACAGGTTTTGGTTGCAAGCTCTCACTCCTCCTCAACGCTTTTTACGGCCCCGACGGCGGGCGGCGGGACGCTCCCCGGCTGCCAGACGACGGTCCGGCCCGCCCTGTGCCGCCGCGCGGCGGGAGAGCAGGTACTCCCGATCGGGCTGCACCAGACAATCCGGTCCGTGGCCGATGAGGTCCTCCCGGCCGGCACGCACCAGCGCTTCGATGACCAGCCGGCGGTTTTCCGGTTTCCAGTACTGCAGCAGGGTGCGCTGCAGCTTTTTTTCGTAGGGGTCGGTGGGGACGTACACCGGCTGCATCGTCCAGGGGTCGAGGCCGGTGTAGAACATACAGGTGGAGGCGGTACCCGGCGTGGGATAAAAATCCTGCACCTGCTGGGGGCGCAGCCGGTGCTTTTTTAAGAAAAGCGCCAGCTCCACGGCGTCCTTCATGGTGCTGCCGGGGTGACTGCTCATCAGGTAGGGGACGAGGTACAGCTCCTTGCCCTCCTTTTGGCAGATCCGCTCAAAGCGCCGCAAAAACGCTTCGTAGACGCCGATGTGAGGCTTGCCCATCCGGTCCAGCACCCGGGCGCTGCAATGCTCCGGCGCCACCCGAAGCTGGCCGCTGACATGATGGCGTACCAGCTCGGTGAGGAAGGTATCGTCCTCCTCCCCCATCATGTAGTCGTAGCGCAGGCCGCTGCGAACAAAGACCTTTTTGACCCCGGGGATCGCCCGCAGCTCCCGCAGGAGCCGCACATAGTCGGTGTGATCCACCCGGACCGCCGGGCAGCGGGTGGGAGCCAGGCATTTTTTATCCCGGCAAAGGCCGGCGGTCTGCTGCTTTTGGCAGGCCGGGGCGCGGAAATCGGCGGTGGGGCCGCCGACATCGTGGATATACCCCTTGAAATGGGGGTTGCGGGGAAAGCCCTCTGCTTCCCGCAGCAGCGACTGATGGCTGCGTACCGAAACATAGCGGCCCTGATGGAACGCGATGGAGCAGAAATTGCAGGCCCCGAAGCAGCCCCGGTTGTGGGTCAGGGAAAACTCCACCTCCCGGATGGCGGCAACGCCGCCCGCGGCTTCGTAGGAGGGGTGATAGTACCGCTCATAGGGCAGCTCGGCGATGGCGTCCAGTTCCTCAGAGGTAAGGGGCATCGCTGGCGGGTTCTGCACCAGCAGCCGTTCTCCGTGCTTCTGCACCACGGCGCGCCCTGTGATATGGTCCTGCTCCTCCAGCTGGATGCGGCAGGCGCGGGCATAGGTCTTTTTATCCTGCGAGACCTTATCGAAGGAGGCGCAGGTGACCGACGGATACGAGAGAGGCTCCTCCAGCCCGCAGAGATAACAGGTCCCCCGGATATCGTGCATGGCGGCGGGGTGCTCCCCGGCGGCCATCCGCGCGGCGATCTCGGTCAGGGAATGCTCTCCCATGCCGAAGCTGAGCAGGTCGGCGCCCGATTCCAGCAGAATGGAGGGGCGCACGGCGTCATCCCAGTAATCGTAGTGGGCAAAGCGGCGCAGCGAGGCTTCCAGCCCGCCGATGACGATGGGAACATCGCCGTAGGCCTCCCGGATGAGCCGGCAATAGACGATGGTCGCACGGTCGGGGCGCAGCCCGGCCCGGTTGCCGGGGGAATAGGCATCCCCGCTGCGCAGGCGGCGGGCCGCAGTATAGTGCGCCACCATCGGGTCGATGTTACCCCCGGTGACCAGAAAGCCCAGCCGGGGACGGCCGAACCGCTTCATATCCTCCGGGGTATCAAAACGGGGCTGGGGCAGGATGGCGACCCGATAGCCCTGGGACTCCAGCATCCGGCTGATGATCGCCACCCCGAAGCTGGGATGATCCACATAGGCATCGCCGGAGACATAGACAAAGTCCGCGGCCTCCCAGCCGCGGGCCGTCATTTCTTCTTTTGTGATGGGCAGATAACTCATGGCTGCTCCTTTGGTTCGTTTTCCCCGATGCGGGGCAGGCTCCAGCGGTAGCGGGTCGCCAGCATCCGGGTGAGAAAGATGAGAAGAATGCCGATGAGCGCCGCGGCGGATTCCGGGATGAGGTGCTGAAGCAGAAAGTAGACCGCCCCGCCGAAGATGCTGGCCAGCGCATAAATGCGGCGGCACAGCACCATGGGGATCTCCCGGCTCATCATATCCCGCAGCACCCCGCCGCCTACCCCGGTGATAAGCCCCAGGAAAATGCAGAGAAAGGCATTCTGACCGAAGCCCATCGCAACGCAGGTGCGCACCCCAATGACGGTAAACACGCCGAGCCCCAGGGCATCAAAGATATTGTTGACACGGTCGATCTGCTCCAGGTGGCCGAAAAAGCCGGTGCGGCGGCAGTAGGCCAGCAGAAACACCGTCAGCGCCGTAGCCAGCGCCACGACGGCGTAGAGGGGGTGGCTGAACATGGCGGACGGGATACGCCCCAGCAGCACATCCCGGAGACAGCCGCCGCCCAGCGCGGTGGTCAGCCCCAGGAACAGCACGCCGAAGCCATCCAGCCGGCGCTGCAGCGCCACCATGGCCCCCGAAACGGCAAAGGCAATGGTGCCCAGCACCTCCAGTACAATAAAAACAGTCTCGGTCACGGTCATAGCGTTGCCTCTTTGGGGTAAAAGATTTAATCGGCGGACATGGTTTTCCGCTCGTAGTACTGCTCCTTGGTCAGCAGCACCTTGCGGGGCTTGCTGCCCTCGAAGGGGCCGACAATGCCCTTTTCCTCCATCTCATCCACCAGGCGGGCGGCGCGGGCATAGCCCACCTTGAGCCGCCGCTGCAGCAGCGAAGTGGAGGCAAGGCCCGCTTCCACCACCACGGCGATGGCCTGCTCCAGCAGCTCGTCGCCGCCGTCGCCGTCGCCTTCGGCGGCCGCCGCGGAGGAGGCGCCGCCTCCCTTGCCCTTGACCTGGGCGGCGGACTGCTCGATCTCGCTCATGATGGTATCATCGTATTCGCCCTTTTCCCCCTGCTTGATGAAGGTGACGACACGCTCCACCTCGCTGTCGGTCACAAAGCAGCCCTGCACGCGGGTGGGCTTGCTGCTGCCGACCGGATAGTACAGCATATCGCCGCGGCCCAACAGCTTTTCGGCGCCGCCCATATCCAGAATGGTGCGGGAGTCGATCTGCGAGGAAACGGCAAAGGAAATGCGGCTGGGAATGTTGGCCTTGATGAGCCCGGTGATGACATCCACCGAGGGACGCTGGGTGGCGATCACCAGGTGCATACCGGCGGCACGGGCCATCTGCGCCAGGCGGCAGATGTAATCCTCGACGTCCTTGGGGGCGGCCATCATCAGGTCCGCCAGCTCATCGATGATAATGACGATCTGCGGCATGGGCCGAAGCTCCTCCCGCGCGGCGGCCAGACGGTTATAGCCCTCCAGGTCGCGGGTGCAGGTGGCGGCGAACATCTTGTAGCGGTTGAGCATCTCCCCGACCGCCCAGCACAGCGCGCCGGCGGCCTTTTTGGGGTCGGTGACGACCGGCACCAGCAGATGCGGAATGCCGTTGTAACCGCCCAGCTCCACCACCTTGGGGTCGATCATCAGCAGCTTAACCTCCTCGGGAGAGGCCTTGTACAGCAGGCTGATGATGATGGAATTGATGCAGACCGACTTGCCGCTGCCGGTGGCGCCGGCGATGAGCAGGTGCGGCATTTTGGCCAGATCCGCCAGGCAGATGCGTCCGGTGATATCCTTGCCCAGCGCGACCGAAAGCCGGCTTTTGGCGTTGACGAACTCCTGGCTGTCGATGATCTCCCGGATGGGGACGGCGGCGATATCCTTGTTGGGGACTTCGATGCCGATGGCAGCCTTGTTGGGGATGGGCGCTTCGATACGCACCCCGCCGGCAGCCAGATTCAGGGCGATATCATCCGCCAGATTGGTGATGCGGCTGATCTTGACCCCGGCGGAGGGCTGCAGCTCGTACCGGGTGACGGCAGGCCCGCGGGAAATATCCACGATGCGGGTCTCCACACCGAAGCTGCGCAGGGTATCCACCAGCCGGTCGGCGTTGGCGCGCAGCTCCCGCTGGGTGTTGCCGCCGCGGCCGGCCTTGGGCTCCTCCAGCAGGTTGACCGGCGGGAAGGTATAGACCTTCTCCTCCGGCGCCGGCTCCATCAGCACCTCCTGCGCGGCCTTCTGCTCCGCCGTTTCGCCGAAGTGCAGCAGACCGTCCCCGGCTTCAGTGGGCGGTTCGCCCACCACCGCGCTGCCGCTGACCGCCCGGGTGATCAGGTCCTCGATGGAGGCTTCGGGGGGGGCGGCAGGCGGGGCCGCGGGAGCCGCCGCAGGCGCGGGTCCCGGCTCCGGCACGGGGGTCACCGGTTGGTCCGGCTCGGACTCAAAATCGTAGGCACGGCCGGTATTGGTGGAGACCTTCATGGCGTCGGTCAGGCGCTCCACCTTGCGGCGGGAGGCCTCTCCCTCCTTGGAAAGTGTCTCCCGGCGGGCGGCGGCAGGGGTTTTTTCCTCCCCCTCCAGCGCCACATCGATATTGAACTTTTTGCGGTTGTTTTTCTGCACCGCTTCGGCGGCCTCGGCCGCGGCCTGGCGGTTTTCCACCGCCGCGGTGTAGGCTTCCTCCAGCTTTTTCACCGGCTTGGCCGCCCCGCGGAACAGCCCGATGAGGGTGGTGCCGGTGGAGATCATAAAGAAAACGAAAAAGAGCAGGATATCCACGATAAGCGCGCCGGTATGGCCCAGCCAGCGCAGCGGGTACACCCCGAACAGCACGGCAACGGCCCCGCCGCCCGTCAATTCGGAACCGCTGCGGTACAGCGTCCGGACCGTTTCGGTAAAGCCGCCTTCGACAGCCTGTCCCGTGATGACATGGGTGATGCCGGACAGCAGCAGTACCATCAGAATAACGCTGACGGTCTTGATGCCCGGCGTGATGCCGGTGCGGTCCATGGTGATGAGAACGGCGACGACCATGAGCAGCGGGCCGATGAGATAGCAGCACCAGCCCAACAGGCCGCGCAGCACATTATGTACGGCGTTCCAGGCGCTGGCCCCGGGGATGGCTGCAAGGCAAAGCAGCAGCACCCCCAGCGCAAACAGCACGATGGCGGTCAGCTCCCTGCGGGCCTGCTGCTGCGCCTTGGTCGGCTTTTTGGCGGTGGATTTGCGCTTTTTGGCGGTGGATTTTTTGGTGGTAGCCATAGAGGGGTTGGTTCTCCTTTCCCTGACTTCCCTGCACCCAAAAGCAGGGAGGCGGCCCATCCCCCGCCGGCAGGCGCCGGCAGAGGAAAAGCCGCGGTCAAAGTTGCTTTCTTATTTTGCTTTCTTTTCCTTGTAGCGGACCTCGTAGCGGCTCTCCAGATGGTACCGCAGCATTTCGCGGAAGTCCGCAAGGTCTTCGGCGGAAAGGCAGCGCTTGGGGATAAGCACCGCGTTCTGCCGGCTGAGGAAAAGGAAAAAGTACCCGGCGGTCTCGTACATATTCAGGATGGCGGCCCAGGCGTGCAGAGCGGTGGTGCCGGCCTCTGCATCCAAAATGTTGACGCCGTTATCGTTGAAAACGTAGCGGAAGGTGTGCCCAATGAATTTTTTGTCGGTCCTGACGAACCGGCGGGCGGAGTATTCCGGCAGCAGGAAAGTGACCAGAACGGCCAGCACCGCCACGATGGTGATGAAGGTCATCTTGCCGTTGACCATAAAATCGGCATAGACGCCCACGACGGCGACCAGCAACAGCAGCAGATTGAGCATCATGCTGTTTTTGTTTTTGGAATAGGTCATAAAATGGGCCAGCGCAAGGTAATCCCTGCCCTCCATAACGGCTTCGGCTCTGATTTCAATATCCATTGTTTTTACGTCCTTTCAAAGATGTGGGAAAATGCCCCGATTATTGTTTAATGGAACAGGCCGGTGACGAACGCCTGGACGGCATTGCCGGTCACCTTTTCCACGATACCCAGAATCACGGTAGCCGAACCCAGAATGAGGGTGTAAACGGCAAAGATGCGGAATTTGTTGCTCTTGACGAGGTAACGGACCAGACGGATGGCCAGAAGGCCGAAGATCAGCGCCGCCGCCATGCCGAGCAGCGCCGTGCCCCACTCGATGCCCACGCCGCCGGCCGCCGCGTCATGCAGATCCAGGATGCCGGCCGCCAGCACCGCCGGCAGGCCGAGAATGAAGGAGTAGGAAACGGCATAGCTGCGTTCCAGCCCGCACATCTGCCCCACCGAGATGGTGGAACCGGAGCGGGAAATGCCCGGCAGGGTGGCAAACAGCTGCGCGGCACCGATGGCCAGCGCGTGCTTGCCCTTCATGGTGGAAGCCTCCAGCCGGCCGCGGGGAGCGCGGTCCGCCAGGAAAAGCAGCGTCGAGGTGATAAGGAAGCAGATCCCCTCCACCAGAATGTCGTTGTCGGCGCTGACCGAGGTGAGAAAATCCTGCAGCGGCAGCACCAGAAGAAGCGGTACGCAGGAAAGGATGAGCAGGTACAGCATCCGGCGGTAGGGCGTGGGGCTTTGCCGGAACAGCCTGCCCCGGAACAGATCGGCAAACAGCAGAAAGAACTCCCGCAGCAGCTGCCGCACCGTAGGCCAGAAGGCAATGATGACCGCCAACAGCGTACCGAGATGGAGCATCACCGAAAAGGATACCGAGGTTTCCGAATTGACGCCGGTAAAGTACTGCCACAGCGAAAGGTGCCCGGAGGAGGAAACCGGCAAGAACTCGGTAAGCCCCTGCAGGATCCCCTGAAAAATTGCACTGATGATCGTCATGTTGCTCGTTTTCTCCTTGGTTTCTGTAAATGCCCCAAAGGGGGCATCGGTTTACGGCAGGCGGAAAGGCTGCCCCGGCTGGAGCGTCTCCTTGAGATAGACGGCGGGATCGGTGGAGCAGATGCTCCGGACGGTAAGCCCGCCTTCGGCCCCGCGGATTGCCTGCACCCAGCCCTCCGGGCATTGGATCCATTCCGAGGCGGGCAGCGGGGTCTGCGGCTGCAGCGCCTCCGGCGGCAGGATGGTGTGGATCATTTGCCCGCCTCCTTTTTCTGCGGCGGTCTGCCGCGGCGGCGGGGCGGCGTCTTCTTTTTGCCGTCCTCCTCGTCGATCATATCGTACAGCTTGCCCAAAGCGTCCCGCAGGCCGCCCAGCGAATCGATAAGCCCGACCTGCACCGCGCCCTCGCCGTCCAGCACGGTGCCGATATCCATGACCAGCTCGCCGTTGTTCATCATGAGTTCACGGAATTTTTCCGGGCGGATGCGGCTGTTGGCAGTGACAAAGTTGGTGATCCGCTCCTGCATTTTATCGAAGTAGGAGAGGGTCTGCGGCACCCCCAGCATCACGCCGTTCATCCGTACCGGGTGGACGGTCATGGTGGCGGTGGGGGCGATAAAGCTGTACCGGGTGGAAACAGCCAGCGGCACCCCGATGGAGTGTCCGCCGCCCAGCACCAGCGAAACGGTGGGGGTCTTCATACCACTGAGCAGCTCGGCAATGGCAAGGCCCGCCTCCACATCGCCGCCCACGGTATTGAGAATGACCAGCAGGCCGCGGATGCTTTGGTCCTCTTCGATGGCGACCAGCTGGGGAATGACGTGCTCGTACTTGGTGGTCTTGTTCTGCGGGGGCAGGATATAGTGTCCCTCGACCTGCCCGATGATGGTAAGACAGTGGATCTTGTGCCGGCCGCCTTCAGTGGTGACGCTGCCGGAGTGATAGACTTCCTCGCTGCGGCGTTCCTGCTCCTCGGTAGAACCCTGCTGGGTCTGTTCCTCGTTTTGGGCGGTGTTCGGCTTTTTGTTCTGCGGCATGGCTGCGGCTCCTTTCACTTGGGGGATTCCCCCTTAGTGTGAACCGCCGCGGGCCGCTTTATGCCGGATCAGTAGCCCAAAATCCCCTCGATCGAATCATCCCGGGCCACCCATTCCTCGTCTACCTCAAACACCCGGTAGCTGTCGCGGGTATCCCGCACGATGACACGCTCGATGCCGGCGTTAATGATCATGCGCTTGCAGAGCGAGCAGGGCGCCGCCGCCCGGACATAACTGCCGTCACTGCACTCCAGCCCCACCAGGTAAAGGGTGGCGCCCAGCATTTCGCTGCGGCTGGCGTTGATGATGGCGTTTTGCTCGGCGTGGACGCTGCGGCACAGCTCATACCGTTCCCCGCGGGGGACCTGCAGCTTTTCGCGGGTACAGTAGCCCAGCTCGTTGCAGTTGGCGCGTCCGCGGGGCGCCCCTACATAGCCGGTGGAGATGATGGTATCGTTTTTGACGATGACGGCGCCGAAATTGCGGCGAAGGCAGGTGCCGCGCCCCGTTACCGCCTCGGCGATATCCAGATAGTAGTTGATCTTATCCCGGCGCTCCATAGGCTTTCCCTTCCTCCGTAATGCACATTATGAGTGATACAGGAGTATTATAACATAAAAGGCGGGGGGATTCCAACCCCCAACTTGTCCCTTACCCCTTGCATAAAGGGGCGAATTATGCTATTTTTGTTTAAAAGACTTCATTTTTCTTCCTTTCGGGAGGTTATTTTTTATGTTCAATCGAATCCGGGAGGATATCCGCTCGGTGCGACAGCGGGACCCCGCCGCACGCTCCGGCTTTGAGATTTTATTGGTATACGCCGGGGTACACGCCCTGTTCTGGCACCGGCCCGCCCACTGGCTGTACCGGCACCGCTGCTTTTTGCTGGCCCGGCTCATCAGCCAGCTCACCCGCTTTTTTACCGGGATTGAGATCCACCCCGGCGCGGTGATCGGGCACAACGTCTTTATCGACCACGGTTCCGGCACCGTGATCGGCGAAACGGCGGAGGTGGGTGACGGCTGCACCCTGTACCAGGGCGTGACGCTGGGCGGCACCGGCAAGGATACCGGCAAACGCCACCCCACCCTGGGGCGCAATGTGATGGTGGGCTGCGGTGCCAAGGTGCTGGGTCCGGTACGGGTGGGCGATAATTGCAAGATCGCCGCCAACGCTGTACTGCTGCATTCCATCGACGCCGACAGCACCGCCGTGGGCGTGCCTGCCCGGGTGGTGCGGGTCAGCAACGTGCGGCTGGAAAACGAACAGCTGGACCACGTTCACATCCCCGACCCCATCCAGCAGGAGCTGAACCGGGCCTGGCAGCAGATCGCCGCGTTGCAAAAGCGGCTGGACCAGTTGGAAGCACAGCAAAAGGAATAGGAAAAAGAAAAGGAATAAAACACCTATAGCCTGCCGGCAAAACGGCAGGCTTTTTTCGGTACAGCGCCCCTTACAGCGCGCCGACCAAACGGCGCAGCGGTGCCAGCCAATCCCGCTGGGGCTGGGCACCCTTCAGCAGAAAGCGCTCCCCGAAAAAGACCGCCTCCATCGGTTTGCCCTCCAGCGCCGCCTGCTGTCGGCCGGCGGGGCAGTCCCGCAGAGGATGCAGCGTTCCCATCTGCACCGCGCCGGTGCCAAGGGCCGCCGAAAGGCTCCCCTCCCCCGGACGGATCACGGCGCCGTGGGCGACGATGCGGCCGTTCTGCTCAAATTGGATCCCGGTAATGGTAAGAATCTGTTCGGTCATGGCGGTTCCTCCCGTTTTGTCAGCACTTTTTGGTTCTGTCCCTATCATAGCGCAGGGGGTGTCCCATAGAACGGACTTTGGTGGACTTGTCCGTCCGCTTGTGCTATAGTTATGTGGAAACAAGCGCCAAAATGCCGGGGAGGACAGGATATGGAGCAAAATGCAGCCCTTTTACAAAAGATCCGGCTTTTCGTACTGGACCTGGACGGGACGGTATCCCTGGGGGACCGCCTGCTGCCCGGCGCGGTGGAAATGATCGCGCGGGCCAGAGCCCTCGGCCGGCGTATCCTCTTTTTTACCAACAACACCAGCCGCAGCCCGCTGGAATACGTGGAGCGTCTGAACCGGATGGGGCTGGCCGTTACCCGGGCGGATATCCTGACCGCCGGGGACGTGACGGTGCATTACCTGCGGCAGCACCACCCCGGTGCCCGGGTGTTCCTGCTGGGGGTGCCGGCGCTGCGGGAGAGTTTTGCCGCGGGCGGCATCCGGCTGGTGGAGGAGGACCCCGACCTGGTGGTGGCGGGCTTTGATAAAACGCTGACCTATGAACGGCTGGAGAAAGCCTGCATCTTTCTGCGGCGGGGCGCCGGTTTTCTGGCCACCCACCCGGATATCAACTGCCCCACCGAAGCGGAGCCGATCCCCGACTGCGGCGCTATCTGCGCCGCCATTACCGTCAGCACCGGCCGCACCCCCCGCTGCCTGGGCAAGCCTGCTGCCGAAACGGTGGAGCTGGTGGAGGCGGTGAGCGGCCTGCGGCGGGAGAGCATCGCCTTTGTGGGCGACCGTCTGTATACCGATGTGGCCTGCGGCACCCGCAACGGCGCGCTCGGCATCCTGGTGATGACCGGCGAGACCACCCCGGATATGCTGGCGGAAAGCAGCTTTTCCCCCGATGCGGTGTTCCCCTCCCTGGGGGCGATGGCGCCGCTGCTGTGATGAAAAAAACAGGCCCTCCCGGCGGGATACGCTTTCCGGGAGGGCGTTATTATTTATTGTGCGATTATGCGTTATTCCTCCATCAGGCCGAAGAACCAGACCGTTTCCGATTCGTAGGTTTCGCCCTGCCGCAGCAGGATGGAGGGGAAGGCGGGATGGTGGGGGCTATCCGGATAATGCTGCGTTTCCAGGCAAAGGCCGCCGTACCGGGGGCAGGGCGCGCCGCCCCGGCCGCGCTCCCCGGCCAGAAAGTTGAGAGGCCGGATCGTAATCCAGCAGGAAGTTGTGGTCGTAGCCGCCGGCGTTTTGCAGCTGTGGGTGCGGCACGGCGATGCGCTCCCCGATGCGGTGCGGCGTGGTAAAATCCAGCGGCGTACCGGCGACCGGGGCGATCTCCCCGGTGGGGATCAGCTGACCGTCCACCGGCGTAAAGCGGGAAGCCGCCAGCTCCAGCCGGTGGTCCAGGATATCCCCCTGCCCCGCCAGGTTGAAGTAGGTGTGGTTGGTCAGGTTGAGCAGGGTATCCCCCTCCTCGGCGGTGGCGGTGTAATGGATAATGAGGGCGTCCTGCTGCGTCAGGCAGTAGCGCACCTCCACGTGCAGCCGGCCGGGATAGCCCTCCTCCCCCGACGGGGCGGTGCGGGAAAACACCACGACGTTATCCACATCCTCGGTGCTCCACTGCCACAGCCGGCGGTCAAAGCCGCATACCCCGCCGTGCAGGTGGTTTTCGCCGTCATTGGCGGCCAGAGGGTATTCCCTGCCGTTGAGCGAGAAGGAGGCCCCCGCAATGCGGTTGGCGACCCGCCCGATGGTGCCGCCGAAATGCGGTGAAGCGATGTAATCCGCTATGGTATCGCAGCCGAGGGTGACCTCCGCCACCGTGCCGTTTTTATCCGGCACGCAGATGCTGTGGACCGACGCCCCGAAGTTCAGCAGGTTGACCTCCATGGTATTGTGGTTGAACAGCGTAAAGCGGGTGACCGCCTGTCCCTCGGGCGTTCTGCCGAAAAAGTGTTTGTATACCATCTGCCGTCACTCCCCCCTGGTGTATTGCAGGTCGCCGGCCTGCCAATGGGCCAGCACCGGCAGCATCCGGGCGGCCGCCGCCCGGGCGCCCGGGAGGTCCTGCTCGAGATAGTTGCCGCATTCCGCCGCCGTCGCGCCGGGGATCTCCCCCTCATACTCCGCGATGAAGCGCAGCGCCTGCCGCGTCAGCTCGATGGCATTTTCGTGGCACATCCCCTGGGTGAGAAAATAAAATCCGGTGCGGCAGCCCATCGGCCCGAAGTAGACAATGTGCGGCGCAAAGACGCTGTTGCGCACATAGGTGGCAAACAGATGCTCGATGGTGTGCAGCACCGCAGGCGGCAAAAACGGCGGGGTATTGGGGCGGATAAAGCGAAGATCGTAGGTGACAACATCGCCGTCGGTGCGGGAAAGGTACATCCCCGGCTGCAGCACGGTATGGTCGACCTCAAAGCTGGCAATGCGTTTCATGGCGTGGGGCCCTCCTTTGGGATTCTGTCCCTATTGTAGCGCGTCCGGGCAGCGCTGCCAAGGGGGAAAATTCCCCGGGGAGCGCAGGCCCGCCCGCAGGGCGCTCCGGCCGCGGCAAAGCCGCGGCCGGAGCCGGCGGCCGAAGGCCGCCGCGCGGCGCGAAGCGCCGCGGCCCTGCGGGCGGACTTTCCCCGGGCAGGAAAAGGGGCGCCCCATAAGGAGCGCCCCCTTCCCAAGAGAGAAAACATTAGAAGATGGCAAGTTTGGACTGGACGGTGGTCGAAGCGACTACGCGTCCGCGCTTGATGACGTAGCGGCGTTCCGGCGTCAGACGGATGGCGTCGCGGGCGTCGCGGCAAGCGGTGATGACGATATCGGCGTTGCAGCCGACCTTCAGGCCGTAGTTCTCCAGGCGGAGGATCTTGGCGGCGTCATCGGTGATCATATCGAAGGTCTTTTCGATCTCGTCGGGCAGGCTGAGCTGGGCGGCGTGGCCGGTAATGAGGGCCACCTGCAGCATATCGCCGGCGCCGTAGGGATAGAAGGTATCGTTGACGCAGTCCTGGCCGAAGCTCATGGTCACGCCGGCGGCCAGCAGCTCCTTGACGCGGGTAATGCCGCGGCGGATGGGCTGCTTATCCAGACGGCCCTGCAGCATCAGGTTGGTCACGGGGTTGGTGATGACATTGATGCCGGCCTTTTTCACCTTTTCGATGACATAGGCCGCATAGTGGTCGTCATAGGCGGCCATGGCGCAGGTGTGTCCGGCGGTCACACGGCCCTGCCAGCCGCGGGCGATGGTCTCATCCGCCACCATTTCCAGCGTGCGGTAGAAAGGATCGTCGCTTTCATCGACGTGCATATCCACGTCGGCGTCGAATTTTTCGGCAATATCAAAGCAGATCTTGACGTGCTCCCGGCTGTCGTCGGGGCAGTTTTCGTTGGCGGGCATACCGCCTACCACGTCGCAGCCCATTTCCATGGCCTGCCACATCAGCTTATCCGCACCGGGATCCTTGATGATGCCCTCCTGCGGGAACGCGACGGTCTGCATATCCACAACGCCCTTGTACTTATCCTTCAGCGCCAGGACGCCTTCGGTCGCCTTCAGACCGGTGATGGTATCCACATCAATGTGGGTACGGATATTCAGCACGCCGTTTTTGATCTCCCGTTCCACCACGTCGCCGCCGCGGGCCAGGATATCCTCGTTGACATAGTTGCGCTTTTTGTCCCACAGCATTTCAATGGCTTCCTTAAGGGTGCCGGACTGGTTCTTGGGCAGAACATCCAGTACGTTCACCTTATCCAGATGGATGTGGGGATCAATGTAGGAAGCGGTGGTCAGGTTGCCCTCGGCATCAATGACCGTTTCGGCTTCGGCGGTCAGGCCGGCGCCGATCTCCACGATCTTGCCGCCGTCGATGAGAATGTTGACCAGCTCTTCACGGTCGCGGAGTTTTGCGTTTTTAATCAGCATCTGCATAATAAATCCCTCCAAAATCAGTTCTCCTTCGGCAGGGCGCTGCTTGATAAGACAATCCGAACAAGCCCTTTGGAAAGCGCCCTGCTCTCGTAATGAGAGCAGGGCGCGAAACATCTGGGAAAAGCCTCTCCATAGTCTGCCAATATCCGGAGGACTCCTATTCGGTTCGATATTAGTTTAACATAAAATGTATGTTCTGACAAGGGCCTTTATTGAGAAAGTACCGTTACATTTTTGTTGGAATCCACCAAATAGATGGCATAGAGGGTGGGGTCGATGCCGCTTTGCGCCACCAGCTGCCGGGCCTGTTCGTAGGCCTGCGTGGGCAGCCGCAGCGAGATCCCGCAGCTCTGGGTCACGGCGCGCAGCGTGGGCATCGTCGCCACCGGCATATGCGGTTCCAGCAGCCGTTCCACCCGCATGGCGGTATGAGTATTTTCAAAGGAGATCATCAGAAAATTATCTTCCAAGCCGTTTCACCTTTCTCCCGTTTTTTCTTTTCCCCGGAAGCTCCGCCGGCAAAAGGTCCGCGCGCCGCCGGTCGTTAGGAGTATTTTCCCAAAGCCTTTTTGTATGCACGCCGCACAAGGTACCGCCCCACCGTACAGCCAAAGCCCGGGCTGATCCCGCCCGGCAGAGGAAGGAGCAAAAACAGCATGCCGGAAAGGACACAGGCCAAAGAGCATTTCCGGTACAGCCGGGCCATTTCTCCGTTGTAGGCCTGCACATCCCGGACCGTCACCTTCCGTTTTTCCTCTTCCCCGCTCCAAAAGCCGGTCGGTTCCCTGCTGTCCCGGTTGCGGGAGATCCCATACCAAAGGAACGCGCACAGCAGGCAACAGACCGCCCCGATGGTTCTTTCCACTATCCTGATATTCCTTCCGCTTTTTGTCTGATATCGCGAGCTTATTCCCACTCGCTCCCTAAAACCGTGACCTAAACGATTTCGTATAGATGGTTTAGCTTCGGTTATCGGGATTACTTAGATTATCCAAGAATTACGGTGTATCATAATTCCTGTTGTCATTTTGTTGTCACGCTGACAAGGATATTATACTTAATTGCACCACATAAATCAAGTGGTTATTGCCATTCTGTATCTGTCATTGTTAATCGTAAGTATGCTGAGTTTCGAATCAGGCAGCGCAGAGAATATTTAGGATGGTAACACAGAGAGGAGCACTCTAAATGGATTTATCAAATGTATCTACCGCCGAGCTCGTCCGCGAGCTATCCAACCGGGAAGGCGTGGAGAAAATCGTGGTCGAGCCGTATCAGCCCTACCAAATCATTGTGGGCGAGACCCATGTCTCCGATTCCGGTCCAATCGTACTTCTGAGAGTTTGGGACTGACAAACGACGCGTTCGCCGAGGGAATCGACAGTTCATTGAGGCACCTAAAACAGCCGCAAGTCATCATTTTGGTGACTTGCGGTGTCTTTGTCCGCATTCTGATCCGAAATCTGCACTGAAATTCAGCACAAATCATCGTGATAATGACTATACAAGGCGACCGCAATTTGTGCAATCATACGAAAATTGCTCAAAAGGCCTCATTTTAGCCTATATAATTTTATATAGCAAGGTCTTATTATAAGGGGTGCTATACTGACGGCAAATACCGTAAAGGAGAAAGAAATATGAATTCATTTGACAAGGTGATCGGGTACAAATCCATCAAGCGGGAATTGCTGCAAATCTGCGATATGATCCGCAACCGGACGATCTATGAGAAAATGGGCGCTCGTTTGCCCCACGGACTGCTGCTGTATGGCGACCCCGGCTTGGGCAAGAGCCTTTTGGCAAATTGCTTCATGGAAGAATGCGGACTGAACACGGTTACGGTGCGACGGGACAAAGGCGGCGACGCCTTTATCAATAGCATCGCGCAGGCGTTTGCAAAAGCAAAGGAAGAAGCTCCCGCTATCCTCTTTCTTGACGACATGGATAAATTTGCCAATGAGGATAGCTCCCGCTGTGACGCACCGGAATATGTGGCTGTGCAGGCAGGGATCGATGATGTAAAGGAAACGGCTGTATTTGTGATCGCCACGGCAAACGAGATTCGTAAGCTACCGGACTCCCTGTGCCGCTCGGGTCGGTTTGACCGTAAAATCAGAATCCAGCCGCCAACGGCAGCCGATGCCGAAGCAATCATCGCCCACTACCTATCTGGGAAGCAGGTCTCTGATGACATCAACATGAAGGATCTGACAAAAATGATGAGCTATCATTCCTGTGCCGAGTTGGAGACGATCCTGAATGAAGCGGCGATCCGCGCAGCCTTTGCACGAAAGGACAGCATCGGAATGGAGGATATGGTCGGCACGGTGCTGAAGCAGCAATACGGCGCCTCGGAAGATGTTCACCATAATTCTGAGGAAGCTGTCAAAAAGACCGCGCTTCATGAGGCGGGGCATTTGGTGGCGTGTGAAATTCTATCCCCCGGCAGTGTTGGGTTCGCTTCCCTGCTTCCCTCCAAAGAAAATCGCTGCGGCGGCTTTGTCCATACCTGTACAACGGTTCCCGATTCCTGTGAAGCGATCATTGCACTGGCCGGTAAAGCCGCCGTGGAGATGCAATATCCGGGGCAGCTCGCAGAGGGCTGCGGCAGAGATATCAAGCGCGCGGTCAACTCTATCCGTGAGGCGGCCGCCAATGTGGGAACGATGGGATTTTCTCTGCTTGATGTTGAAAGTGACCACTCTGTCAGTATGTCCGAAAGCCTGAACGCCCGCAGCGAGGCAGCGGTGCAGGCAGAGCTGGAGCGATGCTATAACAAGGCGAAAAGCATTCTCTCCCGAAATGAACTGTTTCTTGAAAAAATCACCGAAGCGTTTCTCGAGAAGAAAACGCTGCTCTATTCCGACATCCAACGCATCCGCAGCTCCACCGCAAAGGACAGTCCCGGGATGGCGCACGAGACTGTTTCGCAGTATCACAACGAAAACGAGGATTTGGACGAAGCGCGCAAGGACAGGATCCGACGCGTACTGGAGGAGCACAGAAGGAATCGGTGTTATTGACCGCTGTACCGCGCTTGATATTTTCACCGAACGTGGTATGATGATAGCATAGCTTCTACAAAAATTTCAATTTTGGAGGAAAACGAAATGGATGAACTCAGGCAGTCGGTGCATGACCTGGAAAACGAGCGCGATACGCATAAGCAAGTTGCTAAATTGCAAGAAATTGGGAGAAAACTCCTTACTGAGTATGTAATAAAATTCAAAAATATTGTGATTGAGCCTCTGCGCGTCGAGGCATATTACTATCCCTATAATGACACTTCAAAATTTGATGATCCATGTGCCCACCCGAGTTCAACAAAGGTGAACAACTTTGGGCACCTGTATTTCATAGAGGAGAAATATGGATACCCCGGTGTTGATCTTTGCTTATCTCTTGGTGACTACTATTTATCATTTCTCATCAAAAACTCTCGCATCGATGGAAAACTTTTCAAACAAATGGATTTATATGAAAAATTTCAAGGCGATTGGAAGGAAATTCAAAAAGACGATGTTCTGCACAGAATAGAAAATAATAACAAGATAGTCTTGTATACCTCACGTGTAGGGCTAAAAGAGGCTCGAACAAAATTCTTTCATGAAAAGCTGGCTGCCGTTACAGAAATCGACAACCAATATGATTGGGAAAAAGGGTTTGGAAAACTAAGAACCATTGCAAGCTATTTAGTTGAAAACGAGATTGAGGAAACAGATGAGAATATTCGCGCCATTCTTCATAGTCGGTCTAATGAAGTGAAAAAATATTGCGAAGAAATCCGCAAAAATAAAGAGAAAAACTGATATGTTCTGCCTGTCTGGACTCCTTTCCAACATATATCCTTCTGATACTGCCAACCTCACCGCCGCACTTGACGCCCGCAACATCCCCTACCGTTTTCTCCCTAACACCAAAGACATCTGGCTGCGAGACTTCATGCCGGTGCGGACAGGCTCCGGAAAGCTGGTGTCCTTCCGCTATGAGCCGTCCTATCTGAAAAACGATCCTGTTCTGAGGACCGTTTTTCGTAAGGATCTTGCTCCGCAGCTTGGCCTGCCGGTTACATACAGCAATATCAACCTTGACGGCGGGAACGTGGTGTTCTCGCCGTCCGGGGAGCGCGTCCTGATCAGCGACCGCGTCTTTTCCGAAAACCCGGAGTATCCGCCTGCCGCGCTGGTGCGTGAGCTTTCGGAACTGCTGGAGGCGGAGGTTTTGATCATTCCCTCTCTGAAAAGCGACATGACCGGTCACGCCGACGGCATGACGCGATTCCTCGATGACCGCACCGTGCTGTGCAATCGCCCACTGTCATCCTGCGGCTTTGAGCAAAAGGTAAAGCGGTCTGTGCGGGACTACGGCTTGGATGCGGTGGATTTTCCCTTTGTTCCGACCGGCAGGATCAGCGCCGTTGGCTGCTACCTGAACTACTTGGAGACAGAGCAGGCGGTTTTCCTGCCGGTGTTTGGCATCGAGCAGGATGCCGAGGCTGCGGCTTCCGCGCAGCAGATTTTCAGCAAAGAGATCGTGCCCGTCAACATCCGGGAGATCGCCCAACAGGGCGGCTGTTTAAACTGCATCAGTTGGGAGGACCATCATGCACAATGAACGCCATTTGAAAAACACGCCAGAGTACCGCTCCGGTATGTTCCGCATCGTCATCTGCCCCGTCTGCGGCCATCCGACGCTGGATATGTACTGGATCTGCGCACATTGCGGCTGGGAGTATGACATCGAGCTGCAGACGGAGGATGAGGAATCACCCTGCAACGGTATGTCCCTGCGGGAATACCGCGAATTGTATCAAATCGGAGGAACGGGTATGGCGAGAGTGGGAAAAGACCGCTGGGTTGCAAATCTGCACCCAAGAAATATTCCGGTGACAAAAACGACCCTGCGGAAGATGCTCAGTCTCTACGATGACCGGCTTAGTCGGGCGCTTTGCTGCGCTCTGGCCATCGGCGAGGATCATCCGCGTTTTCAGGAGTGGCTGACCAAAGCATGCTATCATTTGCAGACGATCACTTCCTTTGTGTACATCGGCCCCTATCCGGATGGCGGGCCCTATTTTACGCGGCGGGCCATGAAACTGCCAGAGAAGTACTATGCAAAGGCGTTTGACGCTTTCTGTGAAAGCCCCGAGGAGTGCCGCGACAGACTGGAATCGCTCCGCGACGAGGATGCGGAACTTTTCCCCAACGGCATTACGGGCGAGTTGGTGGACCGGACATTAGCCAAGTATCTTGCGGTCAAACGCTATACTCTGCCCATGCTGACCAACACATCGGAATTCAACTATTTCTCCTTCTACCGCCACATCCTGCTGTATGTAGTAGAGCACGATGAGTATCCGGAGTTTCCTGCTCCAGACACTGGCTACAAGTACCCACCGCTGCCGGGAATGTCGGAATGTGATATTGATTTTGACTATTAAGGAGTGCCTATGAATGTGACCATCTGTTCCCGAAAAAGTGCCGAAGAGTTGCTGCGTAACGGCTTTCCGCCTCACGCGGCGGTGATTTCCTTTTATGACCCGCCCTCACGCCAAAGACCCACACCTGTTCCTCTGCCGAACTATGACGGCAAGGCGGCGCGGGTATTCTCCGTGGCAGTCCACGATTTGGATCTGACGGCTCTGCCGGATGTGGGACTGACCTATGACACCTATCTGCCGGAGGCGGACGCGCTGGCAGCATTTATCTATCAAGCCAGAGCGGACGGCTTGCATATCCTCTGCCAGTGCGAATATGGACAGAGCCGCAGCGCCGCCTGCGCTGCCGCAATTTTGGAGTATTTCGACGGCACAGGCATCTCTATCTTTGCCGACTACCGCTATTACCCCAATCAGGTGGTGTATCACAAGATCATAGATGCGCTGATTAGGCGCGGCTCCAACGAGCAGCAATGCCCAAAGGCGCAATAAATGGCCTGTAGCTACGCAAAAAAACTTTACAATAACATAACTAAGCGCCCGCGCGATTTCGCACGGGCGCTTGCCTTTTTTATCTCTCCCAATTATCCTTGCTCCGGTGCTTGTCTCGTTCTGCTCGGACCACCGCTTTATTCTCCCGCTCTTTGCGCTCCTGCTCTTCCTTAGTGCGGAAAAGTTCCTTGACTTTCTCAACAAAGGTATTGGCCAATTCTGGAAAATACTCTAATGCCTGCAAGAAAGGCTGGCATATTTCCTTCAGTCGGTCGTACTTTTCCTGCAATCGTTCCGCAACGGCTGCCGCGCTGAAATATTTCTCCTGATAGTAGGAAACGCGGTCTCTGAGGTCGTCGCTTTCTTTGCGGCTTGTGATCCCCTCCTTTGCAAGCGCGGTAAGCTTTTGATAATCGTCCTTGGAAACGACGATCTTGCCGGTAATGGTTTTCTGTCCCATGTCTTCTATTTCGGCCATCGTCTTGTGGACTTCGTTGGCAGGCTCATAGCGCTTCTGCTCGGCTTCAATGCGTCCCTGAATATTGGCAAGTCTTTCTTTATCCTTTTTGATTTGATAATCCAGACTGCTTAGATTTTCGGCCGTACTGCCTATCTCACCCCGCTCAAAACCGTTAAATCCCGCGTTGGTCATGTGTTCAAAGAGCTTGTCCTGCAAAACAGAATAGGACTTGCGAAATACCGGCTTTCCATACTTGTCAGTAACCCGCTGCCCATTTTCATCTAAGAGGGGAACCGTGTTTTTCCACTTCTTTGAATGGGAAACCTGATTGATGACCTCCTTGACTGTTCCGCGGAGTGCTTCATCCTTGCACCTTTTTGACCACAGGATCTCTTTTCGGACGGTGGGAATTGCTACGATATGCAGGTGGTAGTGGTAGACCGGCTTCCCCAATCCCTCCGACACCGCCTTGTTGAGCTCGTCGGCGTGCATGACTGCCGAAACAATGTTGTTCTCGCCGTAAATCTCACAGGCGAAACGGTATGCTTCTTTGTAGAACTGCTTGGCGTATTTGTAGCCGCCGTGTTGTTCAAAATACCGTGTGTTCACATCAACGACGAGTTCGTTGAAAATCGTCGCGCCTGCTTTCTGCCCTCTTGTGGAGATTTGTCCTTCGTCGATGCGCTTCTGAAAATACTCGTTGTACGTCAGACCACCGGTGTCCTTAAAATAAACATTAAAGACGATCCGCTTGGTATCTACGTTGAGATTTGCATAGCTCTCGTTTTTGCGTTCGTTGTGCCGTTCGTTCTTCTGAACGCCCTCTGCGGTAATCTTTTCCACACGAATAACGCTCCAATTCCTTTCCGCCAGCCCAATCACCTCCGTTCAGCGGAAACAGTACGGGGAACGGTTACGCAACTTTTTCAAAGTGCGTAACCCACTATGACACTTTCAGCTTCGCTGCAAAGGTGTCGTGGGCTCTCCGAGGGAGTTCCTTGGAATGTATCTGCCCACTGCCGTGTTCAGATTCATTCCAAGAGGGGCGCTGCCCCTACCCCAAAGTGAAAGCTGAGCGCACCGGAGATGAATTGGACAGGCTGCGCAGAATAAATAAAACAGACTCAGCCGATAACAAATAAAATAATCGCTATCTGATTTTGCGGATCAGATAGCGATTATTGATTAAATAATGGAAAAATGTTGCCAAATCGTTGCCGCGAGGGGCATCAAGGCCTAAAAAGTCCAGTGTTTACGGGCTTTTTTGAACCTATAAAATTATTCCCACTCGCAAAATGAAACTTAATTCTAAACGCTTTTGTTTGGGGGATTTGATACCATTTGATTTTTCCTGATACCTATTATCCTTATCCTATGGGCT